>JAUWDL010000290.1 GCA_030608825.1 Gemmatimonadales bacterium | reverse complement strand
CGGAATCCGCCGGTAGGAGGGCATGAGGCCCCGGCCGTTCGTGATCATCCCCCAGATGTAGCCGTCCGTGTAGGCGCGAGCCTGCTCGGAGTGGAGGTCGAGGGTCGGGATGTCGGGGATGCGGTTGGGCCCGACGACCGGACCCTTCCCGCGGGCGTCGGAACCGTGACAGACAGAGCAGAAGATCTGGAACTGCTCGCCGCCGAGCTCGAGATCGACGTCGCCGGACGCGAGAGGGCTCACGAGCGAGTCCGATTCCAGCAGCGTCCAGGTTCGCTCCGAGCCCAGCGCGACCGTGCCCGGGGGAGGCTCGAGGGCCGGCCGTTCGTACGCCTCGAGTGAGGGCTGCTCGGCCATCGAGGAGAAGATCGGGATGTACTTGAGCTGGTCGTCGCAGGCCGCGGCTCCGACGACGAGAAGGATCGCGAGAGCTCTGGGAAGCCTCTGCCTCCAGCCGGGGCTTTGCCGCGAGGTCGGGATCCGGCGCGAGCAGGTCATGGCGTCACCTCGACCGAGACCGGCCCGGTCTCACCGACGACCCTCTCGGCCTCGCTCCGGAGATCCGTTCCGGTGGCGACGAAGATGCCCCACCTGTCCACGGAGAACTCGCGTCGGTACGTCGACGGGAGCGAGAGCTTGGGCTTCCGGGCGTGCACCAGCATCGAGAAAAGCGTGAAGATCCCCGTCAGCAGCACCGTGAGCTCGAACATGATCACGATGAAGATCGGAATCGCGACGATGGGCTTGCCCTGCGTCACCATCGGATAGGCCAGGGAGGCTCCCGCCGGCAGCAGGAAGCCCAGCGTGCACCCGGTGATCCCTCCGATCAGCGCCCAGAGGCGCACCGGGCTGGAGTGGATCCCCATCGCCTCCTCCAGCTCGGGCGCCGGGATCGGCGAATAGACCTCGAGCTCCTCGAAGCCGGCGCCCCGCAGCGATTCGATCGCCTTCCGGGTCGATTCCATCGAGCCGTACTGGGCGATCAGGCCCGTGCTCGATCGAGGCCGCCGGGCGCTCACCGCTCGCCTCCCGCGGCGTGGCCGTGCGACTTCTCGTGTTCCAGGTGCTCCTTCACCTCCGCGATGCTGATCACGGGCAGCGTCTTCGCGAAGATCAGGAACCACATGTAGAACCAGGAGAAGCTGCCGATCATGATCGCGATCTCGACCGCGCTCGGCGTGTACAGCCCCCAACCGCTCGGCAGGTACTCGTGCGCCAGCGACCCGGAGATGATCACGAAACGCTCGTAGAACATCCCGATGTTCACGAAGATCGAGATCGCGAACAGCGCCGCTATGCTTCGGCGGATCTTCCGGAACCAGAGCGAGGCGGGGACGACCACGTTGCAGAAGACCATGATCCAGAACGGTCCCCCGTACTCCCCGCGCGCCCTCCACAGGAAGCTCTCCTGCTCGATCGGGTCGGCCGAGTAGTAGGCCAGGAAGTACTCGACCGCGTAGGCGTAACCGACGATCAGGGACGTCAGGAGCAGCAGCTTCGCCATGTTCTCGAAGTGGTACTCAGTGATGTACACCTCGAGGCCGAAGGCATAGCGTAGGCCGACCATCAGCGTGATCACCATCGCGACGCCGGAGAAGATCGCGCCGGCCACGAAGTAGGGGGCGAAGATCGTGGAGTGCCAACCCGGCACGATGCTGAGGGCGAAGTCCCAGGAGACCACGCTGTGCACCGAGAGGACGAGCGGCGTGGCGATCGCCGCCAAGTAGAGATAGGCGCGGCGGTAGTGCATCCACTCGCGCACGCTGCCCGTCCAGCCGAGCGACAGCATGCCGTACAGCTTGCTTCGCCAGCCCCGGAACTTGTCGCGAAGCGCCGCGAGATCCGGAATCAGCCCGGTGTACCAGAAGATGAGACTGATCGTGAAGTAGGTGCCCACGGCGAAGACGTCGAGCACGAGCGGCGAGCGGAAGTCCGGCCAGATCATCCGCTGGGACGGATAGGGCATGAGCCAGTAGAAGTACCACACGCGGCCGAGGTGGATGAGCGGGAAGAGGCCCGCCGTCATCACCGCGAAGATGGTCATCGCCTCCGCCGTACGGTTGATCGTCGTGCGCCAGCCGGAGCGGAAGAGGTAAAGGATCGCCGAGATCAGCGTGCCGCTGTGCGCGATGCCCACCCAGAACACGAAGAGGGTGATGTAGATGCCCCACCCCACCGGGTGGTTGATGCCCGCTACCCCCATGCCGAGGACGATCTGATAGATCCAGGCAGCGGCGCCGAGCAGCACGCCGCCGATGGCCAGCGAGAGCACGAAGGCGTACCGCCAGGCGGGAACGAGGATCGGACGGGAGATGTCCTCGTTCGCGTCGGCGAGCGTCGGGTAGGTCGACTCGACCTCGTGCGCCACCGTCGCCATCAGACGGCTCCCGCCATCCGCGGCATCAGTGGCCCTCCTCCTCGCCGCCCGCCTCCGGGTCGGCGTGGGCGCCGGGATCCGCGTGCTCGCCATGATCCGAGGCCGGCAGCGCGGCGTGCGTCACGTCGGCCAGATATGTGACGCCCGGACGCGTGTAGAGCTCATCGAGGACGTGGTAGCCGCGGGCTTTGCGGCTCTGCCTCGAGACCTCGCTGTCGGCGTCCTTGAGGTTGCCGAACTTGATCGCGCCGGCCGGGCAGGTCTGCTGGCAGGCCGTCTGGAACTCCCCGTCCCGCACCAGTCGTCCCTCGGCCTTCGCCTGGTTCTTCGCACGGTTCACCCGCTGCACGCAGAGGGTGCACTTCTCCATCACGCCCTTCCCCCGAACCGTGACGTCGGGGTTCAGCTGCAGGTTCAGGGGGTAGGGGAACTCGTACTCGAACCAGTTGAATCGGCGGATCTTGTAGGGGCAGTTGTTCGCGCAGTACCGCGTGCCCACGCATCGGTTGTAGACCTGGGCGTTCAGCCCTTCGGCCGTGTGGTACGTCGCGTATACGGGACAGACGGGCTCGCAGGGAGCATCGCCGCAGTGCTGGCACATCATCGGCTGCTGCACGGTCTGGAAGCCGCCGTCCTCCGTGTCCACGAAGTACCGATCGATCTTGATCCACGACATCTCGCGGCGTTGTCCGCTGACCTTCTCGCCGACCGTCGGCACGTTGTTCTCCGCGTAGCAGGCGGTCACGCAGGCCGCGCAACCGGTGCAGGCGTTCAGGTCGACGGTCAT
>JAUWDL010000375.1 GCA_030608825.1 Gemmatimonadales bacterium | reverse complement strand
CGCCCACCAGCTCGATGGGGACGGCGAAGCCGTATCCCTGGTTGAACCCGGTGGTGCTCGAGATCGCGGTGTTCATCCCGATCACCTCGCCACGCACGTTGACGAGAGGTCCTCCGGAGTTCCCAGGGTTGATCGCCGCGTCGGTCTGGATGAAGTCTTCGATGGCGGCGTTGTTCGTTCGCCTCAGGATGTTGATGTTCCGACCCTTCGCGCTCACGATCCCCGCCGTCACCGTCATCTCCAGCACCCGTCCCGCGCCGGCGGAGAAGCCGGGGCTTCCGATCGCCAGGACCCACTCGCCCACGCGCGTTGCGCTGGCTGAGCCGAACGGGATCGACGGCAGGTCGTCCGCATCGATCTTCAGCAAAGCCACGTCCGTGTCCGGGTCGCGGCCCACGAGCTGAACGTTCACGAACTCACGCCGATCGGCGAGCTCGACGCTGATCTCCTCCGCCCCCGCGACGACGTGGTTGTTCGTCACGATGTAGCCGTCCGGACTGACGATGAATCCCGAGCCGCTCCCCTGCACGAGTCCGGGGCCCTGCTGCGGCTGGCGGAAGAAGTCCCTGAACGGCTCCGGTAGCTGCGGAGCGCTATGCGCCGAGCGAGCGCTTCGCGCCACTCGGATCGTCACGACCGCCGGCCCGATCTTCTCGACCACCGGGGCGAAGCCCTGGGACAGGCTCAGGTCCCCCAGCTGCTGAAGCTGTTCCTCGGAGGCGCCGAACTGGATCTCGGCCGAGCCGATGGCGAAGGACTGCGGAGTCAGGTCGAGCTTCGCAGCGAACCCGAGCCCCAGGGCGAACGCGAGCAACGCCACGAGAATCAGGTTGAGCTTGGTTCGAAGTGCGTCGTTCATATGCCTCTTCTTCTGTCCCCTCGGTTGTCGATATCGTCTACTCCGGATTCCGGTCGGCAGCCGGCCGTCGTCGGGCGACCGCGTACCGCAACGTTTTGATACACGGAATTCGCCTCGAGTTGCATCGCCGGTTTCCTCTCAACGCAACGAGCGATCTCCGGTGCACGTTCCGGAGGGCGTAAGGCTAAACAAAGAGGGACGACTTGGCGCCGCCCCTCTTTGCCGAGATAGGGATGAGCAGCGAACGAGCGGCTACTCGTTCTCCTCCACGATCTCGTAATCGGCTTCCACGACCCCTTCGTCGCCCTCGGCCCCGGCCGCCTCCGGCTCTGAGGCGTCCTGGAAGTCTCCGTCGCCGGCCGCCTCCGCAGCTGCGCCGGCCTTGGCGTACATTTGCTGTGCCGCCGCCTGCACGGCCTGGTTGACCGTCTCGGTCGCCGCCTGGATATCGGAGTGTTGGCCCTCCTTCAGCGCCTTTCGCGCCTCCTCAAGGGCCTCGTCGATCTCCTTCTTCGCCGTTTCGTCGATCGCTTCCTTCCAGTCCTCCAGGTTCTTTTCAGTCTGGTAGACCAGGGAGTCCAGCTGGTTGCGGGCGTCGACCTCTTCCCGTCGCTGCCGGTCCTCGTCGGAGTGCTCTTCGGCCTCCTTGACCATCCGCTCGATGTCGCCCTCCGAGAGACCCGATGAGGCCTCGATGCGGATCTTCTGCTCCTTGCTGGTCGCCTTGTCCAGCGCGCTGACGTGCAGGATTCCGTTCGCGTCGATGTCGAACGTGACCTCGATCTGGGGCACGCCGCGTGAGGCCGGCGGTATGCCGGTCAGCTGGAAGCGCCCGATGGTCTTGTTGTCCTGCGCCATCTTCCGCTCGCCCTGAAGCACGTGGATGTCCACCGTGCTCTGGTTGTCCTCGGCGGTCGAGAAGACCTCGCTCTTCTTGGTCGGGATGGTCGTGTTTCGGGTGATCAACGTCGTCATGACGCCGCCCAACGTCTCGATCCCGAGCGACAGCGGTGTGACGTCGAGCAGCAGCACGTCCTTCACGTCGCCGGCCAGCACGCCGCCCTGGATCGCGGCCCCGATGCCCACGACCTCGTCCGGGTTGACGCCCTTGTGGGGCTCCTGGCCGAAGAACTCGCGCACGACCTCCTGGACCTTCGGGATACGGGTCGAGCCCCCGACGAGGATGACCTCGTCGATGCTCGAAGGCTCCAGGTTGGCGTCAGCGAGTGCGCGCTTCATCGGATCCATGGTGCGCTGGATCAAGTCATCCACCAACTGCTCGAACTTGGCCCGCGTCAGCGTGAGGTTCAGGTGCTTCGGTCCCGACTGGTCCGCCGTGATGAACGGAAGGTTGATGTCCGTCTGCGTGGTGCTCGACAGTTCGATCTTGGCCTTCTCGGAGGCCTCCTTCAGGCGCTGCAGCGCCATCGGGTCCTTGGAGAGATCGATCCCCTGATCCTTCTTGAACTCCTTCACGAGCCAGTCGATAACCCGCTGGTCGAAGTCGTCGCCACCCAGATGGGTGTCGCCGTTGGTCGACTTCACTTCGAAGACGCCGTCGCCCAGCTCCAGCACCGAGATGTCGTACGTACCGCCTCCCAGGTCGAACACGGCGATCATCTCCTCGGAGCTCTTGTCCAGCCCGTAGGCGAGCGCAGCCGCGGTCGGCTCGTTGATGATCCGGAGCACCTCGAGGCCCGCGATCTTGCCGGCGTCCTTCGTCGCCTGGCGCTGGGCATCGTTGAAGTAGGCCGGAACCGTGACGACCGCCTGCGTGACCTCCTGCCCCAGATA
>JAUWDL010000357.1 GCA_030608825.1 Gemmatimonadales bacterium | reverse complement strand
CACTCGCTCTATGATCGACATGTCTCCCGTTTCCCTTCTATCGTCCCGACCCTTCACCCCACTCACCTTCATCTCGCTCATGCGTCCCGCTTGCCGCCGCCTCACGCGTCTCGTTTGCCGCCCCCGTTGGGGCTGACCTCGCGGGGCCCGTTGGAGCCGGCCCTGCTCGAGCCGGCCGCAGTGCGACCCGCTTCCTTCGAGACGTCCGCATGCCACTGCCCGTCACGGGGCCGAAGGCCCTCGCGCAGGTACTCTCCGAACAGCTCGAACAGCTTCTCGGCCGTGAGGCCTGCGGTGCCCCACTCGTGGTTTCCCGCGCACGTGCACTCGCCCCCGTCCTTGCATCCGCACGAGCACTCGCAGGTGACGTCACAGGCGAGCGACAGGGTCGCCAGACCGTGCAATGAGCTCCACAGGTAGAGCGCCACGAGGTCCGGATCCGCCGCCCGGATCTCTCCCGCGGCGATCGCGTCGCCCACGGCCTCCCGCAGGATCAGGCGGCCGCCCTCTCCGGGCAGCTCATCGATCTCCCTCCGGTCCTCGGGCTGAATCGTGAACATGATCTTGAAGTACTGCTCGTTCTCACGGGCGAACCGGAGGTACGCCGAACCGAGAGCCTGCAACCGCTCGAACCCGCCACTCGGAACGCCATCCACCGCGCGCCACATGTCACTCTCGAAGCGCCGGAAGCCGCGGGCCACGACCCGGTCGACCAGCGCCTGCTTGTTCTCGACGTAGTTGTACAGCGCGGTCGCGCTCAGCCCGACGCGAGCCCCGACGGCCCGCATCGAGAGCGCTTCGAGTCCCTCCTCCGCCAACACGTCCCTGGCGGCATCCAGGATCGCCGCCTCGGTCTCGGCGGCGCGCTGTGGATCTGCGACTTTCGGCATCAAGCCCTCGTCTCGTCCGCGGGAATCCGATCGACTGTTCGATCGGCCTCCCATAACCATGACTACGGTATCGGGGAGCGTTGAGTTTCCGTGCTTCGCGCCCGCATTAACATCGTTAAATTAACGCTGTTAAGTTAACACTGTCAAGGAGGGGTCTGAGGGACGGCTGCAGCCGGAGGGGCGGTTTGGGTTGGAGGGGGAGCAGCCCTCAGGAGACTTTGAGGGCGGGCGCGGCTCGGCCGAGCCTACCGTTCGCTTCGGGGGTGGAGAGCGCCTCGTTCATGGCGCGGTGGCCCTCGTCCACGAGGTAGTCGTTGAACTCGAAGTCGAAGGCGGGGATGTGGGTGGCGGCCGGGCGAACGAGAGTGAGCGGAGGCCCCGACCACCGCTCCAGCACGGCGCGGCGGCGGGCGCCCGATACGATCCCGAACACGCGCTCGTTGATCGCCAGCATACCCTCGTCGATCAGGTCCGCCGGATCGTCTCCCACCCCCTCCGTCGTGGCGTCCACGGCCAGGATCCACGTCGCACCGAGCGCGGCGGCCCGCCGGAGGGCGAAAGTGTCCAGGATGCCGCCGTCGATGTAGAAGGACCCGCCGATCTCGACCGGGGCGTAGAAGGTGGGCACCGAGGAGGAGGCCCAGACGACGTCCAGGAGATCGGCCGTCGGGTCCACCTCCTCCTCGCCGACGGGGGTCCCGAACCACTTCATCTCGCCGGTCCCGAGGTTCACGGCGTTCACCTGGAGCGGGATCTCGAGCTCCTGGAAGGTCCTCGCCGGGATCAGCCGCTCCATGTACTTGCGCAGCACCTCGCCGCGGAAGAGCGCCGGACGGCGAACGCCGTTCAGGAGGAGCACCCGGCGGTCGAGCGCCGCGATCTCCTTCCGGACGACGGACCGGGCGGCTCGCTCCACGAACGTCCAGTCCGCACCGGCCGCCGCTGCTGCCCCCACCAGGGCGCCGATGCTGGTCCCGACGATCACGTCGGGACGCAGGCCGCGCTCGAGAAGGGCCCGCCAGGCTCCCACGTGCACGAGACCACGGAGCCCGCCCCCGCTGAGGACGAGGACTATGCGCTCTGCTTCCGAAGCGGCCTCCGGGCGCGCGGAAGGCTTCAGGAAGCGTTGGGCCGCGCTCGCGCCCACTTCACGCAGTCGAGAGAAGAAGCTCTTGCTCACGGGCGGTTACTCCGTGTCACGGTTCCCTACCCTGGTCACGCTCGTACACGATCTCGCCAGCCGCCCAGCCTGTGTTCGCCGTGTAGGCTCGCAGCGCGGTCTCCACATCCACTCGCTCCTCCGGGTACCAACCTCCATCGGGAGTACCCTCCAGCGTTTGTCTCGTTACCGCGGCGTAGATGCCGAGGATCGGACTCGCCGGATACCACGAAGCGTTCGTTCCCAGCCAGTCGCTCCCGAAGGAGAGGAGCACGCCTGCCTTAATCATGCGCTCTCCTGCTCTGGCTTGGCGTCAGCCAAGGGATCTGGTGCGCGCTGGTCACCGTACGCACCACCACCCGGGGTTCGCACGCTCAGCACGTCTCCGGACTCCAGGTCGAAGCAGACCTTGCCCGGAAGCGTCCTCTCCGCCTCACTTCGAATCAGCACGTTGTGTCCGGGCTGCCCGTTCGCCCCACCATCCAAGCCGTAGGGCCCCAGCCGGCGCCGGTCCGACATGATGCAGGCCTTGGCTGTCGCCAACACCTGCAGGTCCCGCCGGACCCCGTCGCCACCACGGTGCTTCCCTTCCCCACCCGAGCCACGGCGCACCTCGTACCGTAGCACGCGAAACGGATAGGCGTACTCCAGCGCTTCGGCCGGCGTGTTGAGCGTGTTGGTCATGTGGGTGTGGGTG
>JAUWDL010000261.1 GCA_030608825.1 Gemmatimonadales bacterium | reverse complement strand
GATGACGATCTTCAGGGGCAAGGCCGTCTACGAGCGGGACTGATAGCGAGGAGCGGGCCTGGGATAGCGCGGAGCGGCCTGGCTCTTTGCTCACAGCACTTCAGGTGGGCCATCGCGGCGCTGCCCGGTGCCAGCCGGCTGCCGCCTCACTCCTCCCGCCGCGCCTCGAGCAGCGGTTTCAGCACCTGCCACACCGTCCTCGCCACTACCGCATGGCCGGCCGCCGTCGGATGGATCCCGTCGGGCAGGTTCAGGGAGTCCACGCCGGCCACGCCTGCCAGGAGGAAGGGGATCAGCGTAGCTCCCGTGCGGTTGGCGACTCTCGTGTAGACGGCCCGGAAACGGTCGGTGTAGGACCCGCCCAGATTGGGCGGCGCCTCCATCCCGGCCAGCACGAGAAGGGGGGGCGGGTCCAGGCGGGACGCGCGCTCCAGGATGGCCAGCACGTTGGCCTCGAGGCTGTCGGGCTCCAGTCCCCGGAGGCCGTCGTTGCCGCCCGTCTCCAGGATGAGGATCGCCGGCGGCGCCTGCTGGAACAGCCATTCCGTTCGCCGGAGGGCGCCGGCCGAGGTCTCACCGCTCACCCCGGCGTTGACCACCCGGTACAGGTACCCGCCCGAGTCGAGCATGCGCTGGATGGCCGCCGGATAGGCGACGGACGGATCCACGCCGTATCCGGCGGTCAGGCTGGTGCCCAGGAACATCATCACCGGCGCCTCGGCAAGCGCGGCTTCCGATGTCGGGACGCCTCCGGCAGCGGCGCCGGGGGTCGCGGGCGGCGGGGCCGGTTCCCTGGGAGCGTCGCCTCCGCCGCACGCCGCGAGGAGTGAGACCAGGAGCACGGTACCCGGGTATTGGCGGATCATTGAACTCGATTCTCGAGAACTCTTGAGGAACGCGCGATGCTGAGATGTGAAGATCTGACCCAGACCTACCTGTCCGGGGGACGCCCCCTCACCGTGTTGAAGGATATCACCTTTGCCCTCGAGGATGGCGCCTTCCTGGCCATCGTCGGGCCCTCCGGCAGCGGCAAGACCACCCTGCTCGGCCTCCTCGCCGGGCTCGATCTCCCGGCGTCCGGCCGGGTGTGGCTCGACGGGGCGGACCTCACGGTCATGACAGAGGACGAGCGGGCACGGATCCGGTCAGCCAAGATCGGGTTCGTCTTCCAGTCCTTCCAGCTCATTCCGACGCTCACCGCCCGGGAGAACGTGCAGGTGCCGCTCGAGCTGCGCGGCGAGCCCTCGCGGGCCCGCGCCGACGAGCTGCTGGGCCAGGTCGGGCTCGGCGATCGGCTGGACCACTATCCGGCCCAGCTGTCGGGCGGCGAGCAGCAGCGCGTGGCGCTCGCCCGCGCCTTCAGCATCCGGCCCAGGATTCTGTTTGCCGACGAACCCACGGGCAACCTGGACGCCAGC
This sequence comes from Gemmatimonadales bacterium, assembly GCA_030608825.1. GTDB lineage: Bacteria > Gemmatimonadota > Gemmatimonadetes > Palauibacterales > Palauibacteraceae. The sequence goes on along the minus strand of JAUWDL010000261.1, from coordinate 1,988 downwards.
ACGGGCCGGACGATCATCGACCTCATCCTCGAGCTCAACGAGGCCGAGGGCACCACCCTCGTCCTGGTCACGCACGACCCCGACATCGCGAGCCTCGCCCGCCGCACGATCCGTCTCTCCGACGGGCGGATTGCCGAGGACCGCACAGCCGCCTGATGAGCCGCTTCGTACGCCGGATGGCCTGGCGCGAGACCCGGGGATCGCGCCGCCGCCTCCTGTTGCTCACCGGCGCCGTTGCGGTGGGAGTCGCCGCGCTCGTCGCCGTCAACTCCTTCGCCGCGAACCTGCGGGAATCCGTGACCCAGCAGGCCCAAACGTTGCTGGGTGCCGACCTGTCGATCTCCAGCCGCCGGGCGTTCAGCCCGCGCGTCGCTGCCCTGCTCGACACGCTGGTCGCCCCCGACCCGGCCCGCGGGCGAGCGCCCGGAAGGAAGGCTACGGTCGTCAGCTTCGCCGCCATGGGCTACGTGAACCGCACCGAGGGTGTCCGGCTCGTCCAGGTCGCCGCCGTCGAGCCCGGGTACCCGTTCTACGGGACGATCCGAACCGACCCCGACGGGGCCTGGAGCGAGCTTCAGGAAGGGGGACGGGTCCTGGTGGATCCGAGCCTGCTCACGGCCCTCGACGCCGGGATCGGCGACACCCTCGCACTGGGCGAGAGCCGGTTCGTCATATGGGCCACGGTCCTGAGCCAGCCCGGCAACGTGGCCGTAGCGGCCTCGTTCAGCCCGCGCATCTTCATCTCCGCCGCCGACGTTGCGGCCACCGGGCTCCTGCGCTTCGGCTCCCGCGTCGAGTACGAGGCGTTCCTGAAGCTGGCTGATCCGGACCGGGCGACGGCCATCTCGGAAAAGTACCGGCCCATTCTCAGGCCCGAGCGTACGCGCATCCGGAGCGTCGAAGAGAACCGCTCGGACCTCACCGAGGCGCTGACGCAGCTCAGCGACTATCTGGGCCTCGTGGCGCTGATCGCCCTTCTGCTCGGCGGGATGGGCGTGGCCAGCGCGGTCCACGTCTTCATCCGGCAGAAGCTGGACACGATCGCCGTGCTGCGCTGCCTGGGCGCCGGGACGCGGCAGCTGTTCGCCATCTATCTCGTGCAGGCGCTCGCCATGGGCGCGCTCGGCAGCCTGATCGGCGCCGGGCTCGGCGGCGCCCTGCAGCAGGTCCTTCCCCTGGTGCTCGCCGATCTCCTCCCGGTTGACGTGCGGGTTCGGCTCGACCCGGGGGCCGTGGCCCTGGGGGTCGGCGTTGGGATCTGGGTGGCCGCCGTGTTCGCCCTCCTGCCCCTGCTCGGAATTCGGCGTGTGTCCCCCCTCGTGACACTCCGGCGCGACGTTGAGCCGCTCCGGCGCCGCCGCCGCGACCCGGCGCGGCTTCTGGCCGCCCTCGCCCTGGCGGGAAGCATCGGGGCGCTTGCCGTACTGCAGGCGGGAGGGCTCCGCGAGGGGGCCGGCTTTGCGGCCGGCACCGGCGCAGCCGTCCTTCTCCTCTGGCTGGCGTCCCTTGGCCTGATCCGCGGCGTCCGCCGGTGGTTCCCCAGCCGGTGGCCCTACGTATGGCGGCAGGGACTCGCCAATCTGTACCGGCCCGCGAATCAGACCGTCACCGTCGTCCTGTCGCTGGGCTTCGGAACCTTCCTGCTTAGCACCCTCTTCCTGGTCCAGCACAACCTGCTGCGCGACCTGAGGGTGTGGGGCGAGGGCGGGCAGCCCAACCTGGGCTTCATCGACATTCAGCCCGACCAGCGGGAGGGCGTGCTCGAGCTGCTGCGGGCGGAGGGCATCTCCTCACCCGAGGCGGTGCCGATGATCCCGATGCGGATCAGCTCCGTGAAGGGGGAGCCGGTCGTCCTGGGGCCGCCAGGCGGAAGCGGCGCGGCCGATGCGGACCGTGCTGCGGACGGAGCGGACGGAGCGGACGGTCCCCGAGACGATCCCGACGCAGACGATCCCCGGGACGATCCCGACGCGAGACCGAGGTGGGCC
>JAUWDL010000111.1 GCA_030608825.1 Gemmatimonadales bacterium | reverse complement strand
TCGTCATCCCCCAGATCCTCTGCAGAGAGGACGGGCGGGGCGCCGTCCTCGGAGAACGAGCCGAGCCAGGAGCGCGTGAGGGTTCCGCTCGCGACGGTACCGGCGAACCGCTCGAGACGCCCCCGCAGCGAATCGGTGCCGAACCAGAGCTCCGCGCACGGCCGGCTCAGCGCGTACGGCCGCCAATCGCCGGCCTGGCGGTCATCGAAGACAAAGAGCTTCACGACCGGCCCCTCCGATCGGCTGTCTCGTTCTCGCCCTCATCGTTGCGATCGAAGATCCGTTTCATCTCCGGGGCGTCGCCGCGTGTCGTGACGAAGGTGTGGCCACCGCTGTGGACGACTACGAGATCCCTGACCCGGAAGAGCGTGACGTCGCCGTCCTCCGACCACACCACGTTGCCCGAGCCTTCGACCACTTTCCCCGGCCCGAGGATCACGTTGTCCTCGCCATCGGGGCGTCGCGTCCGGTGAAGGGCGTTCCACCCGCCGACATCATCCCAGCGGAAGCTTGCCGCCACCACCCCCACGCGGTCGCTTCTCTCCATCACCGCGACGTCCACTGCAATCGGCCCCGAGCGCTCGAAGAAGCCGCCGATGTCGCCGGCGTCGAGGAGGTCGAGCCGAATCTCCGGGGCGTGCCGTCCAACCGCCGTGAGCAGATCGACCGCCCGCCAGACGAAGATCCCGCTGTTCCACACGTATTCCCCCGAGTCCAGATAGTCACGGGCCTCTTCGAGCGAAGGCTTCTCGACGAACCGCGCGGCCTCGTAGACCCCGGGCTCGATCTCGTCACCCAGACGGACGTAGCCATAGCCGGTCTCGGGTCGGCTCGGCACGATTCCCAAACAGAAGAGGCGCCCGCCGCCCGCCGCCGCCACACCACGCTGCAGCGTGTCCAGAAAATCTTCCAGCGGCTCGATCACGTGGTCGGCGTGAAGGGAGACCATGACTGCCTCCGGCTCGCGGCGCGCGATCTCGTGTGCGGCCCAGGCGAGCGCGGGCCCGGTCCCCCGTGGCTCGGGCTCCACCAGGAAGCTGTCGGAGGTCAGCTCCGGCAGCGCGTCGCGGAAAGGCTCCACCAGGCGGTCGCCCGTCACGATCAGGGTCCGCGCGGGCCCGGCCAGGTGGATGGCCCGCTCCACCGTGTCCACGATCAGGGGACGATCGCTGCCCAGGGGGAGAAGCTGCTTCGGGCGTTCGGGACGGGAGGCCGGCCAGAACCTCGACCCCACGCCGCCCGCCAGGACGACGGCGAACGGACGCTGGAACTGACTCACAGGATGTCCGTATTCACAGGCTCCGAATATCGGTTGCACGGCCGCGTTCGTCGTCGGAGCGAGCGCTACGCCGAGACGGGGGCGCTCGGAGATGCGGGCCGAAGCATGCGTACGGCGTGGCAACGTACCGGCGGCACGCATCGGGAGTCAACCAATCAGTCCGGAACTATCAAGTGTATCAGCGACTTAGCTTACTTGACCTGGCCAGTGCCCTCCGAGCATCTTCGGGAGGGCCAGGATCTTCTGGCGAGCGTTGCTTATGGCTTTGGCTGGTCGCTGAAGAGGGGGTTCATTGAGAGGTGTGTCGCGGTTCTTGGCCGCCACCTGGATGGCGATGTCGCTGCCGGGCTGCGGGGACTCCCCGGTCGGCGTGCCGGTTCCGGACGAGCCTGGGGAGGCCACGCTTGCGGACTTTCGCACGGGGCCGCTGGTCGAACCCTCCGCCTTCAGCTGGATTGTCCTATCGACGGTGAGGACCGATCAGTCGAGCCAGTGGGACTTTGCCTTCGCGCTCGAGACGGACGGCACGGCGCAACTCTTCCCGCGCGCCTCGGTGCTCGAGCAGCCGTCCACGGCGGGCCTCCAGATCGTTCCCGTGTCGTTCGAAGATCTGACTCGGGCTCCCGAGGGTGGGTACATCACCGATGAGCCTGTCACGGTCCAGGTGGGCGATGTCCTGGCGGCCGTGAGCCGGCGGCAGTGCGGGTCGCTCGCCTTCGTTCGGTACGGCAAGCTCGAGATCCTGGACATCGACCTTATCCGTGGACGGCTGACGTTCAAGCAGCTGGCGAATCCGAACTGCGAGAACCCCAACCTGGTGCCCGGAGAGGCCGGAGAGGTCTGAGCCGGCGGGTTCATGCTCGATATCCGATACATCCGTGAGCACCGCGACGAATGCCAGGAGCGCCTGGCCGTCCGGGGCGACCCGGCGCTTCCCGATCTGATCGAGCGCGCGATCGAAGCCGATCGGGTGCGTCGCGAGCTCATCGGCGAGGTCGAGGGGCTCAAAGCGGAGAGGAACGCCCGCTCTCGTGAGATCGGCGAGCGGAAGCGGGAGGGTGCGGGTGCGGATGATATCCTCGAGGAGATGCAGAAGGTCGCGGCGCGGATCCGCGCCCTGGATTCCGAGCTGACAGACGTGGAGCAGGAGCTGGAATCTCTCCTTCTTCTGATACCGAACCTGCCCGATCCGCGTGTTCCGCCCGGTCGGGAGGGAGAGGGTCGGATCGTGCGCACGTGGGGAGACCCCCCCGCGCCCGACGGCCGGTTCGAGGCCCATTGGACGATCGGCGAGCGACTGGGCCTCCTCGACCTGGAGCGGGGCGCGAAGCTGACGGGTTCGGGCTTCCCTCTCTTCGTGGGGCAGGGCGCCCGCCTCCAGCGCGCGCTCATCCAGCTGATGCTGGATGCCCACGTCTCCGAGCATGGCTATACGGAGTTGGCGCCGCCGTATCTGGTGAACCGGGATTCGATGACGGCGACCGGACATCTCCCGAAGTTCGAGGCCGACGCCTACCGGACGGACCCGGACGACCTGTTCCTGGTGCCGACGGCGGAGGTCCCGGTCACGAACCTCTACCGCGGCGAGATCCTGGACGGAGAGATCCTGCCGCTCGCCTACGTCGCCTATACGCCCTGCTTCCGACGGGAGGCCGGGGCGGCGGGGAAGGACACACGGGGTTTGCTGCGCGTGCACCAGTTCGACAAAGTCGAGCTCGTGCGCTTTGTCGAACCGGCCCGATCCGAAGAAGAGCTGGAGGTCCTGACCGGGCATGCAGAGCGGGTGTTGGAGCTGCTGGAGCTGCCCTATCGGAGGATCCTCCTGCCAGGGGGCGATTTGGGCTTTGCCAACGCCATGACGTACGATCTCGAGGCCTGGGCTCCCGGAGTGGAGGCCTGGCTGGAAGTTTCCAGCTGCTCGAACGACGGTGATTATCAGGCACGGCGAGCGAACATCCGTTTTCGACCGGGGCCTGCCGAGAAGCCGCTGTACGCGCACACGCTCAACGGGTCCGGGTTGGCGCTCGCGCGGACCATCGTGGCGCTGCTGGAGAATCACCAGCGTCCGGATGGCAGCGTTGACCTGCCGGCCGCACTTCGTCCCTACATGGGAGTGGATCGGCTCGAGTCGTGACCCGAAGGGTGTTTCCCTACGCGATCGCGGTCGCCTTTGCGGCCGTCATCGTCTCTTTCCTGGTCTACACGCAGCAGATGGCGAACGCGCTGCGCATGGACGCCGCCGTGTTCGGCCGCATTTACGCGCTCACCTTCCAGGCGACGGGCGCGCAGGATCCAGAGGAGCAACAGCGTCTCACCGACCGCGTCCTGTTCGAGGTGCTGGGGGAGATGAACCGCCTGGAGATCCCGGTCGTGGTCACCGATGCAGACGGAAACCCGACGTCGGTGGCGAACCTCCCGTTCGATGCGGATCGGAGAGACCCGGAAGGCGCCGAGCGCATCCGTGCCTACGTGGCCGAACTGGATGACCGAATCCCGCCCGTGGCGGCGCACGATCTCCGGATCCATTTCGGCGAACCGATCTTCCTCAGGCGCCTGAAGTGGATCCCGTGGCTTCAGGCGTCGATCCTGCTCATGCTGGTGGCCGCCGGAGCATGGGCCGTTCTCGCCTCGGTGCGCGGCGAGCGGGAGCGAATCTGGTCGGCGATGGCTCGAGAGTCGGCCCATCAGATGGGAACGCCTCTCAGCTCGCTGGTCGGCTGGCTGGAGCAGCTCGAAGTGGAGATGGAGCCCGAGGCTGCGGCCGGGGACGGTCGCTCTCCCACGGCGGCGACGGCGGTGCCGACAGCGCCGCCGGAGGTGATCCTCGAGATGAAGGCGGATACGGATCGTCTGCTCAAGGTGTCGCGCCGCTTCGAGCTCATCGGCCAGCACCCGCGGCTGGATGAAGTGGACGTCGGAGACGTGGCGAGCCGCCTCCGGCGTTACTTCCAGGCCCGGCTTCCGAGCCTCGGGAGTCGTGTGTCGCTGATCGTCGAGGTACCCTCGGACGCTCCCCGGGTGCTCGGCAACGAGACGCTCCTCGAGTGGGCGTTCGAGAACCTGATCAAGAACGCGCTCGATGCGTTGGCGGGGCGCGAGGGGAGGGTGGTCATCGAATACGACGGAGAACGCTCCGACCAGGCGGCCTTTCGGGTGTTCGACACGGGGCCGGGGGTGCCCGCCGGTTATCGCAAGCAGATCTTCGACATCGGCTTCTCCACGAAGGAGAGCGGTTGGGGCGTCGGGCTCTCGCTCACCCGGCGCATCATCCAGGAGGTGCACGGCGGCACGATAACGCTGGAGCACTCGGACTCCGGCGCGAGCTTTCGAGTCGAGCTACCGGTAGCGGAGAGGAGCGTGCTCTGAGGATCTCGCTCAACCCCGAGCAGCACGCGGCCGTTCAGCACGGAGAGGGCCCCCTGCTGGTGCTTGCAGGGGCCGGCTCCGGCAAGACGCGGGTCCTCACAGCTCGCATCGCCCGCTTGATCGAGGATGGACTCCCGCCCTATCGGATCCTGGCCGTCACGTTCACGAACAAGGCTGCCGACGTGATGCGCCATAGGATCGCGGGCCTGGTCGGTCACGAGCCCGACGGCTTGTGGGCGGGCACGTTCCACTCCGTGTGCGCTCGGATACTCCGCATGGAGGCCGACCGCACCGACCGTACTCGGGGCTTCACCATTTACGACGAGAGCGATTCCCGGCGAGCGGTGAAGCGCGCCATGGAGGACGTGGACGTGGATCCACATCGCTGGTCCGCGAAGGGCGTTCGAGCGCGAATCTCCGACGCGAAGAACGCGATGGTGCGGCCCGAGGAGTTCGCCGCCGCGGCCTTCGACCCTCTCTCTCGTGTGACCGGCACGGTGTACCCGGCCTACGAACGGCTGCTCGCCCGGTGCAACGCGTACGATTTCGACGACCTGCTGCTGCGAGCCGTCCGCCTGCTCGAGGAGGATGACGAGGTGCGCGAGCATTACGGCGGTCGGTTCGCGCACGTGCTCGTGGACGAGTACCAGGACACGAACCACGCTCAGTACCGCCTCGTGCGCGCCTGGGCATCAGTCCACAGAAACGTCTGCGTGGTCGGCGACGACGACCAGTCGATCTACGGTTGGCGCGGTGCCGATCTTCGGAACATCCTGGATTTCGAGCGGGATTTCCCGGGCACGGCCGTCGTTCGGCTGGAGCAGAACTACCGCTCCACGGGTGCCATCCTGAACGTGGCCAACGCCGTGATAGCCCGAAACCGGGCACGAAAAGAGAAGTGGCTGCGCACGGAGAGGTCACAAGGTGCGCGAGTCGTGGTTGCGGCTCTCCGGGATGAGCGGGCGGAGGCCTCCTGGACCGTCCGTCAGGTCGAGTCGCACCAGGATCGCTACACGTTGGGCGAGGTGGGCGTCCTCTACCGCACAAACGCCCAGTCGCGGGCGTACGAGGACGCGCTCCGCGGCGCGGGGATGCCGTACCGCGTCGTCGG
>JAUWDL010000262.1 GCA_030608825.1 Gemmatimonadales bacterium | reverse complement strand
GATTTCTTCGCCGAGGAGAACCACCGGTCGAAGAGGGCAATAGGGTCCGAACCGGCCGACGACTCGGAGAGTCCGCCGACCGTCCCCTTTCCGACCGTGAGGAAGGAGCGCAGGATGGTGCGAATTGACATTTGCGCAACGCTCGCGGTGCCCGGCGGGCCTGTCAAGCGGCCAACGAGGAAACAGATGAACGCACCCGACTTCGAGGACGAGAGAAGGGACTTTAAGCTGGAGGTCCCGGAGCACTTCAACTTTAGCCGCGACGTCATCGATCGCTGGGCCGAGGACCCGCGGCGCCGGGCGCTGTGGTGGATCGACGACCACGGCAACGAGCGGCAGTGGACCTTCGCCGAGCTCGCCCGAGAGAGCCGGAAGGTCGCCGCCGGTCTGGAACGTCTCGGCATCTGCCGTGGCGACGTGGTGCTCGTGATTCTTCCGCGAGTCATCGAGTGGTGGCTGACGAGTCTGGGGTGCTTCCGCGTCGGCGCCGTGGTGAGCCCGGGCACGATTCAGCTCTCCGCCAAAGACATCGCGCACCGGATCCAGGCGGCCGAGGCCGCGTGCGTCGTTACGATCCCGGAGGTGGCGCCGCGCGTGGAGGAGGCGATCGAGAGCCTCGGCGGTTCCACGAAGCTGAAGGCCTGCATCTCCGCTGGAGGCGGATGGCGGCCGGGCTGGTACGGGTTTGCCGACCTTCTCGAGGGCTCCGGGGAGTTCGAGACGGCCGACACGAGAAGCGACGAGATGGCGCTGCTGTACTTCACGTCGGGCACGACGGGCGGGCCGAAGATGACCGTGCACACCCACGCCTCCTATCCACTGGGCCACCTGGTCACCGGCAAGTTCTGGCTCGACCTTACCGAGCAGGATGTTCACTGGAACATCACCGACACGGGATGGGCCAAGGCGGGCTGGAGCTCGATCTTCGGGCCGTGGCACATGGGGGCGACGATCTTCGCCCATCACGAGGAGCGGTTCCACGTGAAGCGTGCCCTGGAGATCCTGAACGAGTATCCGATCACCTCGGTGTGCGCTCCGCCGACCATCCTCCGGATGTTCGTGCTCGAGGACCTCTCGCGGTACGAGTTCCCGACTCTGCGCTCGGTCGTGACGGCGGGAGAGCCCTTGAACCCCGAGACATACGAGAGCTGGGAAGCGGCGACCGGCGTCACGATTCGCGAGGGCTACGGGCAGACGGAGACCGTGGTTCTCGTCGGGGCCTTTCGAGGAGTGACGCCCCGCCCGGGCTCGATGGGCGTCGCCGCGCCGGGGTTCGATCTTCAGGTCATCGATGATGACGGGAGCGTGCTGCCGCCGGGCCGGGAGGGTGACCTGGCGGTCCGCGTGAAGCCGGATCGTCCCGTCGGCCTGTTCAGGGAGTACTGGAAGGAGCCGGAGCGCACAGCCAGGTTCTTCAAGGGCGATTGGTACATCACCGGCGACCGGGCGGTGCGGGATGAGGACGGCTACTTCCATTTCGTCGGCCGGGCCGACGACGTGATCCTGTCCGCCGCCTACCGCATTGGGCCGTTCGAAGTCGAGAGTGCATTGCTCGAGCACGAAGCGGTGGCCGAGTCCGCTGTCGTGGCGAGCCCGGATCCGCTTCGAGGGTCCGTGGTCAAGGCGTTCATCGTGCTGTCCCCGGGCTACGAGCCGAGCAGGGATCTGGCCCGTGAGCTCCAGCAGTTCGTGAAGCGGACGACGGCTCCCTACAAGTATCCGCGGAAGGTGGAGTTCGTCACCGAGCTGCCCAAGACGGTGAGCGGCAAGATCCGCCGCGCCGAGCTCCGCCAGCGCGAGATCGACGGCTAGCTGTGTCTGGCACAGCTAGCGGGAACGCACCTCGGAAGCGAAACGTCTCCACGCCTCGATCACCTGGTCTGCCAACTCGGCGCTCAACTGCTCGATCTCGCCGGGGTGTGCGTCCAGGTGCTCGAGCAGCTGGCGTCGGAGGATCTGATCGAACGGAGTGGCCGCGAGCTTGGGGTGGCCGATCCCCAGCTGCACGCCCGCATCATAAGCGACCTCGGAGAGCTCCTCCGGTGACCGGAACGTCCGGTCGATGTCGATCTCCTCGTAATTATGCACCCAACCGTGCGTCCAGAAGTTGCCCTCGTCGAGTCGAATGTACCCCAGCCACTTGAACGGCTCGTAGGAGATCCGCGCCTGGCTGAGGAGGACTCGCAGGGGATCGTCGTTCCGGGTCTGGATGCAGTCGATGCCGGCGAGGTCTCGCACTCGCTTGACCTCGATCACGTCGTCGTCCATCGGGTCCGGCGAAGGCCCCTCCACACGGACGATGAACTTGGTGGCGAGCGCGCTGCCCACGCCCAGCGTCAAATAGCCCAGCCTCACTGGAGCGAAGTAGTCCCGATCGACCTCGGGGTGCTCCTCGACCATGACCTCCGCGAAGCTGCGCATCGCTTGCCGCAGCTCGCTCTCCACCTCGGGCGGGACCGGCTGCATCAGAGAGTCGACCCACGCCAGGTACGTCGGCGTGTCCTGGCTGAACGAGGAGCGAAGCCGCTCGATGACCGCCGGTTCCGGCGCCTCGATCGTGGGATCTTCCAGGGCGGAGGTGTAGCCCCGGAGGAAGGTTCGCACGAGTTCTGGCTCGGCGAGCTCGTCCCAGCGGTTGACCCGGCTGGCGAGCCGCAGGGAGACGGCGAACCGCATGAGGTCCAGGAATGGCGGTCCCTGCGAGGAATCGTCGAAATCGGTGAGCCCCCGGCCGAGATCGGTGATCGCGTACTGCTCGACGTGGGCGTCTCCATGCAGGTTCAGCTGAAAGGAACGGACCTGCTCGGAGGAGAGGGCGGCCAGTTGATCGGCGAAGAGATCGCAGACGCGCCGGCTGAAGGGAACGTTGATGAATCGGAAGTAGCCGTGCGGGTCGGCGAGCAGTCGATCGAGCAGGTCGGGGTTCTCCGAGAAGTCGAAGTCCGCCGGGTCGACATAGAGCGAGGCGGCTGCCGCTGGAAGGGCAGGCTCGCCGCCCTCGTCCCGATCCGAGCTCCGTTCGGTGTCTCGATCGGCGCTCCCGTCCCCGGGTGCGCAGGCGGCTGCCAGTGCGAGGCCCAGGCAGGCTGCTGCGCAGCGCACTAAGGCACGCGCGGTCGTCATCCAAGTCATCCCAAGCTCAACCGAAGGAGGGACAGAGATCCAGCAGATCGTAATAGAGAAGGCGAGCCAACACGTTCTCTCGATACTCGGCGGTCGAACGGATGTCGTCGATCGGAGACACATCCTCGCGGATGCCGGGCAGGAGGTCGTCCGGTCCTCCCACCGCGGCGCCCTCCTCGAGGATCCGCTCCAGGGCCGGGCAGCGGCATACGAACGGCGCCACGCTGTTTGCCACCACCCTCCACCCGGCGTCGGATCTCGTCACCGCCACTCCTACCT
>JAUWDL010000315.1 GCA_030608825.1 Gemmatimonadales bacterium | reverse complement strand
AACGTCAGCCCGCGGATCCGAACCTGCGCGAGCGGCTCGCACAGGCGCAAGCGCTGGCCAGCGGGGAGTCGAAGATCGAGGGCGAGCGTTCCGTCGTTCGCCTGTCGACGGGCACTCCTGTGAGGGTAAAGCCGTCGCCCGAAGAGGAGTCCGCAGATCTCGCGGGGGCCGGAGGAATCCGCTCTCATCTTCAGGCGTTGATCCGGGGCAATGCCGATATCGAGCTACCCGTCCTCGACGATCCGCAAACGGAGACGGATGGAAGGTCGCCGGGCCAAGCCGTGCCACGGAAGGATTCCGAACGTGAGCGATCGTCTTCGGGATTCGGCGAGTGGCTCCGTAGCCGCAAGCGGTAGCGTCCGTTGAGAATCGGCGTCCTGCACGGCCCCAACCTAAACCTCCTGGGCCGCCGTGATCCCGCCCAGTATGGCGAGCTAACGCTCGACGCCATCGATCGTCTCCTTCGCGAGCGTGCGGAGGATCGGGGGGTCGACCTCGCCTGCGTCCAATCCAACCACGAAGGAGTGCTCATCGATTGGATTCACGAGCAGATGGAGAGCGTGGACGGCTGGCTCGTAAACCCGGCGGCTCTCGGCCACACGAGCTATGCCCTGCGTGACGCGCTGGAGGCTTCGGGCAGTCCGTTCGTCGAGGTTCACCTCTCGAACGTGCATGCGCGGGAGCCGTTTCGCGGGCGATCGGTCCTGGCGGAGATCGCCCTTGGCGTCGTCTCGGGCTTTCGCGCAGACAGCTATCTGGTCGCGCTCGACGCGCTGCTGGCACACCTGACGGCGGACGTGACGGACGATCCGGAGTGACCACGACAGCCGAGACTCGCCGCGACCGGATCACGAAACTCAGGATTGAGCTCGCCACTCACGGCCTGGATGCGGCCTTGCTGACCCGCGGGCCCAACGTGCGCTATCTCTCAGGGTTCAGCGGATCGAGCGGGATGCTCGTTGTCCTTCCCGAAGAAGTCGGCCTGATCACGGATTTTCGCTACGAGCAGCAGGCCGGCGAGGAGATAGACGGGGTCGCCGAGGTCCTCGTGGCCCGCGATGGCCTGTCGTCGATGTTGGCGGAGCGTCTCAAGGACCGCTCTGAGATCCGCAAGGTCGGCTTCGAGGCCGGTTACGTGAGCGTGCGCGACCGTCGCGAGCTCGGTGAGCGTTGCGGGGGCGTCGTGTGGGACGATCTCCCTCAGACGGTGGAGCGGCTGCGAGCCGTCAAGGACGCTGCCGAGCTCGCGTCCATCGACCAGGCGGTTCGGGTCGCCGAGCGGGCGCTGGAGGAGACTCTGGCCAAGGTCGAGGAGGGCGTGACGGAGCTTGAGCTGGCGACCGAGCTGCGCCACTGCCTGGCGCTCCAGGGCTCGACAGGAGAGCCGTTCGAGACGATCGTCGCGAGTGGGGAGAGAACGGCTCTTCCGCATGCGAGCCCCTCTGAGCGACGCCTTCGGGAGGGCGACCTGCTTCTGCTCGACTTCGGCGCCACCGTCGACGGATATTGCTCCGATATTACGCGCACCGTCGTCCTGGGGGCGCCCAGTCCCTTGCAACGAGAGATTCACGCGCGGGTGCTCGAGGCTCAGGAGGCCGCCCTGGCCGCAATCCGGCCGGAGCGGGCGGCCGCGGATGTGGACCGGGCGGCGCGAGAGTCGTTGGAAGCCGCGGCGCTGGGCGACCGATTCGGACATTCGGTTGGTCACGGCATCGGGCTCGAGGTGCACGAAGGGCCGAGACTGTACCGCAAGTCGAAAGACATGCTGGAAGCGGGGAATGTGGTGACTGTGGAACCGGGAGTGTATCTTGCCGGCGAGGGTGGAGTCCGGGTCGAAGAGGACGTTGTCGTGGTCGAGGCCGGGCACCGCGTTCTGACCTCTTCCTCAACGGCGCTGCGGGAGCTCTGACGCACGGCACGGGAGCCCCGATTCTTTTTGCCAAGTAGTGACGCTATCTTGTTGGACGATAGAAGCTTATTGGATTCACGATCCGGTCGGGATGCCTGATACATCGGATTTCAGGAACGGAATGGTGATCGAGCTGGATGGGACGTTGCATTCGATCACCTACTTTCAGCACGTGAAGCCCGGAAAGGGCGGTGCCTTCGTGCGCACGAAGCTGAAGAACGTCATGTCCGGCGGAGTCGTCGACAAGACGTTTCGGGCCGGAGAGAAGGTGAAGGAAGTGCGCCTCGTGAGGCGGCCGATGCAGTACTCGTACTCCGACGGACAGCTCTACTTCTTCATGGACATGGAGACCTACGAGATGACCCCTCTGTCGGGCGACGCGATCGGGGCGGATCAGCTTCGCTACCTGGAGGAGAACATGATCTGCCAGGGCCTCACGAGGGACGGTGACGTCTTGGCGGTGGAGCTGCCGCAGTTCGTGGAGCTAAGAGTCGTGGAGACGGCGCCGGGGGTGAAGGGGGATACGGCCCAGGGGGGCACGAAGCCGGCTCGCCTGAGCACGGGTGCAACCGTTCAGGTCCCGCTCTTCATCGATCGAGGGGACGTCGTTCGAGTCGACCGTACCGTTGAAAAGTACCTGGAGCGCGTCACCTAGTGTTTGATCTCGACTGGATACGAAAGCTGATCGAGCTGATCGAAGAATCGGATCTCGATACGCTCGAGGTCTCGCGTTTCGGGACCCGCATCGTCCTGTCAAAATCCCCGCCCGTGTCGGCTCGGCTGTCTTTCGCCGATGCCGGGGCCAATCCGGCGACGGCCGTCGATGGCGCTCGGGCCGAGGCTCGAGTGGGCGTGGGGGTGGAGGATGTCTCAACGGCCGCGGACGAGCCCGGCGAAGAGCTGCTGGAGATCCACTCTCCCATGGTGGGGACCTTCTACCGAGCGCAGGCGCCCGACGCGCCGCCGTACGTGGAGGTCGGCGATCGGGTGCAGACCGGCCAGACGCTATGCATCCTAGAGGCGATGAAGCTGATGAACGAGCTCG
>JAUWDL010000149.1 GCA_030608825.1 Gemmatimonadales bacterium | reverse complement strand
TCGTGATCGCGCGGGATCTGCAGGGGACTGACGCATTCGCGGAGGTCGATTACCTCGAGATCCAGGCCGTATTGGATGACTACATCCACCCGGTGGACACCGAGTACTTCGGGGAGACGGCGGACATCGACGAGAACGATCGAGTGATCGTTCTCATCACCGAAGAGTTGAACAAGCTCACGGACCTCACGGAATTGCTGATCTTCCTCGGCTTCTTCCTGCCCACCGATCTTGCCGATCCGATCGATTGTCCGGCCAGCAACGCGGGCGAGATCGTCTACCTGCGCGCCCCGGACCCCGACGGCGAGTTCGGCCAGGAGACGTCGGTCGAGCGCGCGGTCGAGATCCTGAAATCAACCACGTCCCACGAGTTCCAGCACCTGATCAACGCCGAGCAGCGGTTCCTCCTCGGCAACTCCCAGTTCGCGGCCAGCGAAGACGTCTGGCTCAACGAGGGGCTCTCGCACATGGCCGAGGAGCTGGTGGGGCTCGCCGTCATGGGGTTGTCGGTGCGGGCCAATCTGGGCATCACGGACGCCGTGTCCGACGTTGATGCCTTCAACGTTTACCTGCTCGAGAACTTCTTCAACCTCGGGGTCACGGCGGGGAGCGACGACGGCTGCGATGGGTGGATGGTCGACCCGGAGAACAGCATCACCATCAACAGTCCCGCAATCGGCAACCCTCCAGGGTGCGGCTCGCTCACGATGCGCGGCTGGTCGTACCTCTTCCTGCGCTGGCTCGGCGACCACTTCGGGCCGGCCGGGAACGGCGTGATCCCGGGCAGCAACGAGCAGGCGTTCTTCAGAGAACTGACGCGCGGGGGGCCGATGCACCTCACGGGCCCGGCGAACATCGAACAGGCCGTGGCCGCGTTCGGGGGCAGCGCGACTTGGGAGGAGCTCCTGGCGGATTTCCTGCTGATGATGGCCGTGGACGATCTGACCGGCGCAAGTTTCCCGGCCCGCAGCCAGCTGCCCACCTGGGATCTGCGGGATCTGTTCCGCGGCTTGCACGAGAACACCGGCACGGGGCCCGCCTTCCCGGATCCGTATCCGCTGAAACTTGAAGCGGTGCTGTTCGACGACGTGGACATCAGCTTCTCGGTCCGCTCGGCCTCGGCCAAGTACTTCACGCTTCTCGCCACGACCACGACGCCGGACTACGTAATCCGAATCACCGATCAGGCTGGGGAGCCGCTGAGGGCGAACGTGCGGCCTCAGGTCACGGTAGTCCGCATCCGCTAGGTCCGGGGAGCGAGCAGACATGAGCTCCCGATACCCGGGTCCGGCCGGCCTCCTCGGCACCGCCGTCCTGCTGCTGGCCGGGTGCGGTGGGCCGACGGAGCCGCCGCCCCCGCCGCCTCCCACCCTCGATCTGGCTGTCGGGGAATCGGCCGTCCTGGCGGGCGGTGCCCAGCTGAGCGAGATGACCATCAAGGGCGGGCCGGGACCGCGCGAGTACGTGATTGCGGTGCAGAGCGCGAGCCGACTGGCATCCGGGAACTGGCCGATGAGCTTGTCGGGGGCCGCCGTGTCGGCTCAGGCGGCCGCGACGGCCACTCGCCGGGCCGGATCACTCGAGCCCGCTGAGCGGTTGGGCGGCCTTCTCCCCTCACAGAGCATCTCCGGCACCGACCTTCCGGCCCTTCACCAGATCAACGAGCTCGTGATGCGCTCGAGCGCCCGGCGAGAGCTCCTGAGGAGCGGTGCGCGGCCGGCGCGTGGCGGGGCAGCAGGCCGGGGAGAATCGGACGCGGCCGTCAGGTTCCGAACCGCCCGACGCGCCCTGGTGCCGGTGGTCGGCGAGCGGCGGGATTTCCTCTTCTCCGTGCATCCGGACCTGACCGTCTCCTGCGAGGACACGGCGGCGGTGATCCACGCCTCCGTCAAGGCCGTCGGCGAGAACTTCGCGATCTACCGTGACCTGCAGGAGAACAGCGGCTTCACGGCCGCTGACTACGAGGAGATGTTGGCGGCCCTCGAAGACGTCGTGTACCCGGTCGACACCTCCTACTTCGGGGAGCCGGCGGACATCGACGGCAACGAGCGGATCATCGTCCTCATCACCGAGGAGACCAACAAGCTCTCGGGCTCGAGCGGGCTCACCTTCATCGCCGGTTTCTTCGTCCCCTCGGATCTCTCCGATTCCGGCGACCCCGAGGGGGGCGGCACCGCCGCCGGCGGCGCCTGTGCGACCAGCAACGAGGCCGAGATTCTCTACCTGATCGCGCCCGACCCCGGCGGCAAGTACGGGATCCCGCACAAGGTCGAGTTCGCGAAGGAGACGGTGATCGGCGTCTCGGCGCACGAGCTCCAGCATCTGATCGGCGCCGAGCGGCGGCTCATCTTCCGGTCGGGCGGCTTCGGTGATCTGGAGGATACCTGGGTCGACGAGGGCCTGTCGCATGTGGCGGAGGAGCTCAACGGGTTGGCGGCGGCCGGGCTCCCGCTCCGCTCCAATCTTTCCTTCGAGGAGGCCTTCGCCGACACGGATATCTTCAACCGCTTCCACCTGTCCAACTTCTCTCGCCTTGGCCAGACGAGCGGCTGCGGGGGTTGGATGAAGAGCCCCGAGGACACGCAGACCATCGTCTCGGAGGATCCCAGCGGCTGCTCGGGTCTGCGCTACCGCGGCTTCGCCTGGATCTTCATGCGGTGGCTCGGCGACCACGAGGGCCCATCGGGCAGCGGCGTCGTCCCCGGCAGCGGCGAAGCGGCACTGTTCCGCGAGATCGTCGGAGGCGGCCCGACGCTCATGACCGGGATCTCGAACATCGAGCGGGCGGTGGACGAGGTGGGGAGCGGAAGAAGCTGGGAAGCGCTTCTGGCGGATTTCCTCATCGCACCGGGCGCCGACGACAGGGCCGAGGGAGCGCCGCCGCGGACGCAGATCCTGACCTGGGACCTGCCGGACGTCTTCCAGGGGCTACACGAACACGACCGGACGAGGCTGAACTTCAACGTGCCCTACCCGCTGGACATCGAGCCCCTCGGCTTCACGACGGTCCAGAAACAGTTCAGCGTTCGCTCCTCGACGGCCAAGTACTTCTCGCTCGCGAGCGACGCGGCTGCGCCCGACTACGAGATCCGGCTCCTGGATACGGCGGGACTTCCGATCACGGCAGAAGCAGCGGCGCAGCTGACCATCTTCCGGGTGCGCTGATCGGTGTGCCCGCGTGCGCCGGCGGCATGGGTGGCTGCGGCCGCTCTCGGGGCGGTGTTGTCCGGATGCTCGGGCAACGCGAGCCCCCAGACGATGCCCGTAGCCGGCTGGGGTGAGCCGGGCCCGGAGAGCGTGTCCGGGACGGTGCGTCAGGTGGGCAACCTCCCGTTTCCCCGGACGCTGGTCGACGACGATGGAGATCGGGTCTTCGTGACCGGCGAGCTCGAGACCGAGATCACCCGGCTCTCGGGCATGAGGGTCATCCTCACGGGGAGCTTCACGGAGGGGGATCAGCCGGGCCGCTACATTCTGGCGACCTCCTACGAGATTCTGGCTGGCGGGGAGGATCCGGTGGCGGTGGGGATCCTGAGGCGGGACGGCGAGGGTTTCTACCTCCTGTTGTTCGACGGCGCCAAGTACCGTTTGTCCCAGGTACCCCCGGAGCTGGAGGAGGCCACCGGTGCGAGGCTCTGGGTGGTGGCCGCCGAGGGGGGGCACGTCCGAGGCTATGGGATCCTTAGGGAATCCGCCGAGTAGAGCTACACTTCCAACTGCCGGCCGCGGCCGGCGGGCCAGTCACCCCGGATCATCGACGGGTATGCGATGAGCCAGAATACCATCTCCGTACTCCTTCCCGACGATTCGCGAACGGAGCTGCCGGCCGGAGCCTCGGCCGCCGACCTGGCGGCCGCGGTAGGTCCCGGGTTGGCGCGCGCCGCGGTCGCCGCGCGCGTCGACGGTGAGCTGTGGGACCTGGGCCGGCCGCTGGAGGACGGCGCGCACGTCGAGATCGTGACGCGCGGCGACGCCGACGCCGACGCTCTCTACGCGCTCAGGCACTCCGCCGCTCATGTGCTCGCGACGGCGGTGCGGGAGCTGTACCCGGACGCCGGCATCGGCTTCGGTCCGCCCATCGAAGAAGGTTTCTACTACGACTTCGACGTCGAGGAGCCGTTCACCCCCGACGACCTGGAGCGGATCGAGGCCAAAATGGCCGAGGTCGCCGAGGCGAACCATCCCTTCGAGCGAAGCGAGATCCAGCGTTCCGAGGCGGAGGAGCTCTTCGGGGATGATCCCCTCAAGCTGGAGAGGCTGGCCGAGATCCCGGAAGATGAGACGATCTCCGCCTATCGGGACGGTCCCTTCCTCGATCTCTGCCGCGGACCGCACGTGCCCAGCACGGGCGAGGTCGAGCACTTCAAGCTCCTCAGCGCCGCGGGCGCGTACTGGAGAGGCGACGAAAGGCGTCAGATGCTTCAGCGCATCTACGGCACCGCCTTCTTCAGCCAGGACGCCCTGGGCGAGCACCTGCACCGCCTCGAGGAAGCACGACGACGGGATCACCGAAAGCTCGGCCAGGAACTGGACCTGTTCAGCATCCAGGAGGATATCGGGCCCGGTCTGGTCTGCTGGCACCCCAAGGGGGCGAGGATACAACTCGAGCTTCGGCGCTGGATCGAGTCGCTGCTGGAGAAGCGCGGCTACGAGTTCGTCTACACGCCGCATATCTCCAGCGAGGCTCTGTTCGAGCGTTCGGGCCACCTGCAGGCATACTCCGAGAACATGTACCCGAGCATGCGCGGCGACGGCGAGAAGGATCTGAGCCCACGGCGGTGGGGGGGCCGTGC
>JAUWDL010000096.1 GCA_030608825.1 Gemmatimonadales bacterium | reverse complement strand
CACGCGAGGGTACGTCAGCTTCGCGATGGCGGGACCCAACACGCGTACGACCCAGATCTTCATCAACTTCGGCGACAACTCGGCGCTGGACGGACAGCTCTTCGCCCCGTTCGGCGTAGTGGTGAGCGGGATGGAAGTGGTCGACGGGCTCCACTCCGGCTATGGGGAAGGAGCGCCCCGCGGAGCCGGCCCCAGCCAGGGCCGAATCCAGGCGGAGGGGAACGCGTATCTGGAGAGCGAGTTTCCGCAGCTGGACTATGTGGAACGAGCCTCCATCATCGACGTCGCCGCAGGCGACTGACCGGGCAACCCTTGGAAGCGATGCAGGAGAGGATACTGGAGCAGGCGCGCGTCCTGGTCGTCGACGACGATGCCCAGAACGTGCGGTACATCAAGGACGTCCTCGAGTGGGCGGGGTACAAGCAGGTCAAGGGGACCACCCAGCCGACCGAGGTGCTCGCACAGACCCACCGCTATCGCCCCGATCTGATCCTGCTCGACCTCATCATGCCCGCGATGGACGGCTACGAGGTGATGGAGGTGCTGCAGGAGGAGCTGCCGCCCGACAGCTACCTGCCGATCCTCGTACTCACGTCCGACACGAGCCAGGAGGCGAAGAGACGGGCGCTTTCGCTCGGTGCCAAGGATTTCCTGACCAAGCCGTTCAGCCCGACGGAGATCCGGCATCGCGTCGCGAACCTGCTGGAGACGCGGTTTCTGCACCTGACGTGCAGGGACCAGGCTGCTCTGCTCGAGTCCACAGTCTCCGGGAACGGAGCCGACTTGCGCGGCGCGGTGGATGAGCTGATCGAGCGCCTCGCGCGCCTCTCGTCATACCGTTCCGATCCATCCGGCGACCGGTCCCGCGGCGTTGCCGCTCTGGCCGGACGGATAGCCGGCGCCCTGGGACGACCCGGCTCCACGCTCAGGAGGTTGGAGCGAGCCGCCCGGCTGCACGACATCGGAATGGTGGCGGCCACAGGGCGCGAGGCACGGGCCGGTGTGGATCGGGGAGAGGCGTTTCCCGCGCATACGGAGATCGGGGCCGGCCTTTTGGCAGGCAGTGAGCTGCCGGAGCTCCGAATGGCCGCGGAGATCGCGCTCTCGCACCACGAATGCTGGGACGGAAGCGGCTTCCCGGACGGATTGGGCGGCCAGGACATACCTCTCACGGGGCGAATCGTGGCGGTGGCCCTTGCCTTCACGACCGCTCGCGAAGAGGAACCCCTGGATGACGACGAGGCCACGCAGCGGGCGCTCGCTCGCGTCGAGGAGGAAGCCGGAAAGCGCTACGACCCGGCCGTCGTCGATGCGCTTGCGGCTGTCGTGACCCGCGGAGCCGAGGCGCCCGCTTAGCCCGAGAAGGCGTTTCGGGGACGGAGGAGCCCGCAGCGCATGACTGTCCGAACCAAGCTCGTCGGCACCTTCGTCGTCGTGATCCTCATCGTCATGGCGCCCTCCTTCTATGGGGTGCTCAAGCTCACCGAGCTGCGCGATATCGTCCTCTACCGCCAGAGCGAGCTGGCCACGGCCTATCTCTCCATGGGTCGGGTCGCGACGTCGCTCTCCGAGCTCGACAGGTTCCAGCGCAGCTACATCGTCGCCCCGAGTCAGGAGCTGAGGCTGGAGATTCGGCGAGCGGTATCCAATGCCCGCTTCGATCTCTCGCAGCTCTCCGATATCGGCTACGACGAGGTGGCGGAACCCGTTCAGTCCCGGCTGGACACGCTGGAAGTGGCGTCCGGACGCCTGGAGCGCCTGGTCGCCGATGACCGGATCAACGAGGCGATCGCCTACTTCGACAGCATTCGGACGGTGTACGTGCGCACCGAGAGCCTCCTCGAGCGCATCGGCGCGTCGATCGATGCCAACGGGAGGGAGGATGCCCGGCGGGCCGTCCAGGTCAGCGTGTCCGCGGCCCAGCGTACCGTGATCGCCGTCTGGGTCTCGCTCGCCCTGGCCCTGGCTCTCGGCCTCGCCACGGTCGGCAATCTGATGTCGCCGCTCGGATCCCTTCGCGCGGCGATGGCAAAGGTGGCCGGCGGATCGTTCATCGCCAGCAGCGAGCTGCCCTACGAGCGATCGGACGAGATCGGAGACCTCTCCAGATCCTTCAGATCGATGACGGAGCGCCTCGACGAGCTGGATCGCCTGAAGGCGGAATTCGTCAGCATCGCGAGCCACGAGCTCAAGACACCCATCCACATCATCAACGGATACGCGGAGATGATGGAGGAGGGCACGCTGGGCGAGGTCTCCGAGAAACAGCACGAAGCACTGCAGCGGATCGGTGACCAGGCGGCGCAGATGACCGAGAGGGTCAGCCAGCTGCTCAACCTCACCCGCTTCCTGGCCGGGGGTCTTCAACTGGAGCTGGAGCAAGTGCGAACCCGGGATCTCCTCACCGACGTACGCCTCGCGTTTGAGATCCTGGCGGACCAGGAGGGGATCGATTTCAGTGTGGCCCTGGACGAGAGCGCGCCGGAGAGCCTGGAAGTGGACCGGATACGGGTCACCCACGAGCTCCTCGGCAACCTTGTCTCCAACGCCTTCAAGTTCACGCCGGCTGGCGGCAAGGTGCTCGTGAGGGCATCGGGCGCGGAAGACAGTCTCGTCTTTCACGTGATCGATACGGGAAAGGGGATTCCGCCGGAACAGCTACCCTATATCTTCGAGAAGTACTACCAGGCCGGCAGCGAGGGTCGATCGGTGGGCGCCGGCCTCGGTCTCGCGATCGCCCGACAGATCGTGGAGGCCCACGGCGGCCGAATCTCCGCGGAGAGCGCTCCCGACCGAGGGACCACGGTGGAGGTCGTCCTCCCGGCCCAGAACGGGGAGGCGCCGGCCGCCTCGGTCGCTGTCTGAGCCACGCTCCGCCCCGCCAGTCCCGTTCCTAGAGAAACAGGAACTCGATCCCGAGGAGAATCCCGAGCTTGCGGCCCTTGCCGAGCTTGTCGGGAAGCTCCCGGAGCGGTTCAGGCCGCTTCACATCGCCGAAGCTGAGACCCGAGGCCTCAGCTGCGATCGAGAGCGCGACGCCATCGGTGAGCCAGAACTCCACGCCGACCGTCGCGCCGTACTCCACGCCGTCGCTGTCCGATTTGAAGGGGGTCTCCTCGGGCGGCGTGAAGACGTTGAAGTTCATGCGCGCGTAGCTCACCCTCGCTCCAATGAACGGGGACACGCTCGATCGCTGGAAGAGGAAGTTGTATCGAGGCTCGAAGAAGACGGTGATGAATTGGAAGTCGGCCAGCGAGGGATCGATGATCTCGTCCAGATCCGATCCGGGCCAGGCGAGCTCGGTTCCGAAGCCGATCGACACGCCGTTGCTCCACCGGTAGCGGAGATCGAGATCGAGACCAAATCCCCCCTGCACCGCGGAAAGGTCGCCACCCCCGATGTCGACGTACCCACCCTTGAAGCCCATGCCGAAGCCGGAGCCCTGCGCCATTGCCGGGCCCGAAGCGACGAGGATCCCGACCAGAGCCACAACGATCCATCGCTTCCTCATGAGATTCCCCAGCTCGAGTCCGCGCGCAGAACGCTTGTTGATACGGGAAGACAAGCCCAGAATCAAGCTAATCCGAGGTACGCCCGAACATAAGGATCTAACATGCGAGTGCTCATCGTCGGCGGGGGCCAGGTGGGCTTTCAGCTGGCCAAGCGGCTGTCGGAGGAGGATCAGGATGTCGTCCTGATCGACCTCGATCCGCAGAGGACGACGTACGTATCCGAACAGCTGGATCTCATCACCGTCACCGGGAACGGCGCGTCGCTTCCCGTACTGGAAAAGGCCGGGCTGTCAGGCGCCGGGATGCTGCTGGCCGTTACCAGCCAGGACCAATCGAACATCGTGGCCTGCCTGCTGGCTTCTCAGTTCGACGTGGACCTCCGAGTCGCCCGCATCAGCGCTCCCGAGTACTACGAGCCCGACAGCGCCCTCGCGAGAGAGCTGTTCGGAATCGATCTCGTCATCAGCCCCGAACGGGAGGTCGCCTGGGAGACGCTGCAGCTGCTGGTCAGCGAGGCGGCCACCGAGTTCGTGCACTTCATGGACGACCGGGTGCGCCTGGTCGGAGTGCGAATACGGGAGGGGGCTCCGGTGGTGGCGAAGTCGATGGCCCAGCTGGACCACGAGCTCTCCGACCTGCGCTTCGTAGCGGTCGCGATCGTCCGTGATGGGAAGACCGAGATTCCCCGCGGCTCCAGCCGGATCGAAGCGGGTGACCAGGTCTTCCTCCTGGCTGCGACGGACGACATGCCCTCGATACCCAAGCTCGCCGGTTACGACCAGTTCGAGCTGCGCCGCGTGATGATCGCCGGTGGCAATCAGGAGGCGATCTACCTCGCGCGGCACCTCGCCGCCCAGGACGTCGACTGCACGATTCTCGAGGTCGACCGCCGCCGATGCCTGGAGCTTGCCGAGGAGCTTCCCGAGGCGCTCATCCTCCACGGCGACGCACGGGATCCGGAGCTTCTGGAGATGGAGGGGGTGGAAGGCCTGGATGGCTTCGTCGCGTTGACCGGCAACGACTCCGTCAACATGCTTTCCGGGCTTCTGGCGAAGACGATGGGCGCCCGGAAGGTGATCACGCTGATCCATCGACCCGACTACATACCGCTGGTCACCCGCATCGGGATCGACGCCGCCGTTTCGCCTCGGATCTCCGCCGCGAACGCGATCCTTCGCTACGTTCGCCGCGGAGGCGTCCGAACCGTCGCGACTCTCAAGGGCGCCGACGCCGAAGCCATCGAGTTCGATATCGGAGACGAGGCTCCGATCCTCCACCGCCCCCTCAAGGATGTGAGCTTCCCAAAGGGCGGCGTGATCGGAGCCATCATTCGGGATGGCGAGGTGATATCGCCCCGGGGTGACGACGTGCTGCTCCCCGGCGACAGGGCGTTCGTGTTCGCCGCGCCGGCCGCTGTGCCGGAGATCGAGCGTTTGCTCGCGTGAGGCGGCGCCATCTCGTCCATGTCGTCAGCCTGATTCTCCTGGCGCTGAGCGGCGCTCTCGGGCTCACCTTCCTGGTGGCCCTCGCCTATGGGGATGGCGATGCCGGAGCCTTCTTCTTCTCGGGCGCTCTCGTCGTCGTCGTCGGCCTTCTGGGCTACTGGCGCACACAACTCGAGCGGGATCTCACCGTCAGGGAAGGATACGCCGTCGTCTCTCTCGCATGGCTCGCCGTCGGCGCCGCCGGGGCTCTGCCGTACGTGCTCTCCGGCACGATCCAGTCACCCGTAGCCGCGCTCTTCGAGTCCGTCTCCGGATTCACGACGACCGGCGCGACCGTGTTCTCCCAGGTCGAGGGGCTTCCGCACGGAATCCTCTTCTGGCGCTCGCTCACCCAGTGGTTGGGCGGGATGGGCATCATCGTGCTCGGGATCGCGATCCTGCCGTTCCTGGGCGTCGGTGGCATGCAGCTCTTCAAGGCCGAGGTGCCCGGTCCGACGCCGGAGCGACTTCAGCCCAGAATCGCCCAGACGGCGAAGCTCCTCTGGTACGTGTACGGGGCGATGACCGCAGCGCAGGCCGTTCTCTATCTGCTGGGCGGGATGCCGCCGTTCGAGGCGGTCCTGCATGCGTTCACGACGCTATCCACGGGCGGTTTCTCTCCCCGGAACGCGTCGATCGCAGCGTACGACTCACCGTACATCCAGTACGTGACGATCCTGTTCATGTACCTGGCGGGCGTGAACTTCACTCTCCACTATCGGGCCGCCACCGGACGCCCCGGCATCTACCTTCGCGACAGCGAGTGGCGCTTCTTCACGGTCCTGGCCGCCGGGGCCGCAGCTCTGGTCCTCCTCGTGATCGTGAACAGTGGGCTCTACGACCGGAGCGGCTTCGAGCTCGCCTTCCGGGATGCCCTCTTCCAGGTCGTGTCGATCATCACCACGACCGGCTTCGTGTCGGTGGACTACGATCTGTGGCCGATCCCCGGACAGGTCGTCCTGCTCCTGTTGATGTTCGTCGGAGGGATGGCCGGCTCGACGGCCGGCGGGATCAAGACGCTCCGAATCTACGTCCTGGCCCGGCAAGCCCTGTCGGAGCTGACCAAGAGCCTGCACCCGCGGGCGGTGATCCTTACGCGCGTGGGCGACCGGGTGGTGAAGGAAGGCGTGCTTCTCAGGATCCTCAGCTTCGTCATCGTCTACCTGGGTCTCTTC
>JAUWDL010000105.1 GCA_030608825.1 Gemmatimonadales bacterium | reverse complement strand
TCGTGACGGAGCCGCTGGTCGATGGCGCGCGGCGTACCCTGGTCAGGCACGGGGCCCGCGAGGCGGATGTAGACGTCGTCCGGGTGCCAGGCGCCTGGGAGCTGCCGGCCGCGGTGCGCGAGGCGGCCGGCGGGGGATACGACGCGGTCGTCGCGCTGGGCTGCGTGATCCGTGGGGAAACGCCCCACTTCGACTACATTTGCCAGGGCGCCACGTACGCCCTGGCCCGACTCTCCGTGACGGAAAAGACGCCGATCACCTTTGGCGTGATCACCGCCGACACGATGGAGCAGGCGCGCGATCGGGCCGGAGGCAAGCACGGGCACAAGGGCGAAGAGGCCGCGATGGCGGCGCTCGAGCTCTGCGACGTGCTCGAGCAGCTCTCCCGAGCCGGACGGTGAAGCCGTTTCAGGTGCGATCCAGGGCACGAGAGTGGGTCCTTCATCTGCTCTATGCGTGGGAGATGAGCGATCGGGACTCCCTGACGGAGTTCGCCGAAGCAGCCCTCAAGTACCGCCGCGTCTCGCCCCGGTACCGCCCCTACCTGGACGTGCTCGTCGCCCGGCTGGACGAGCACGTCGCGGAGATCGACGGCCTTCTTCAGAGCCACATTCCCAACTGGCGCCTCGAGCGCCTGGCAGCCATCGATCGCAACATCCTGCGGCTGGGCGTCGTGGAGCTGCGGTACATGGAAGGAATACCAGGCAAGGTCGCGATCACGGAAGCGATCGGGTTGGCCGAGCGATACGGGAGCGATGACAGCGGCGGGTTCGTGAACGGGGTGCTGGACTCCGTGTACCGGGAAGCCGCCATCGCCGGGTGAAGCCACGCGATCCGGAACGAGAATCCTCGTCGTCAACTGGCAGGACCGCCGAAACCCGCAGGCGGGCGGTGCGGAGATCCATCTGCACGAGATCTTCGGCAGGCTTGCCGAGCGGGGCCACGACGTCACGCTGCTCGTCTCCGGATGGCGAGGTGCTCCGCCGACTGAACGGCTGGACGGGATGGAGGTCGTTCGCACCGGAAGCCGGTACACGTTTCCGCTGCAGGCGCGCCGGGCCTTTCGGCGCATGGACGGGAAGCGCTTCGACCTCCTCGTCGAGGATGTCAACAAGTCGCCGCTGTTCACGCCACGCTGGAGCGCCACGCCCGTCGCCGTGCTCGTTCCGCATCTCTTCGGAACGACGGTGTTTCGCGAGGCGTGGCTTCCCGTGGCTTCTGCCGTCTGGCTGGCGGAGCGCCGGATGCTGCCTGCCTACGAGCACGTGCCGATACAGGCGATCTCGCGGAGCACGAAGGAAGATCTGGTCGGGCGGGGGTTCTCGGCTGACCAGATCCGCGTGGTCTACCCCGGCGTGGATCATCGTGTTTACCGCCCGGACCCCGAGGTGGCACGATTTCAGCAGCCCACGTTCGCGTACGTGGGGCGGCTGAAGCGCTACAAGGGGTTGGATGTCATGATGTCGGCAGCGGCGGAGCTCGACCGATCGGATTGGTGCGGTCGAATCCTGATCGCCGGGACCGGCGACGACGAGGAGCGGCTTCGACGCCTCGTGCTGGATAGGGGTCTCGATCGGACCGTCGAGTTCTTGGGTTTCGTCGCTGAAGAGCGTAAGGTCGAGTTGCTGCGCCGAGCGTGGGCTGTCTTTTATCCTTCCCCGAAGGAGGGGTGGGGCCTCACGAACGTGGAGGCAGCGGCGTGCGGAACCGCAGCGATCGCCAGCGACTCGCCCGGACTGCGCGAGTCCGTGGCTCACGGGAGATCGGGTTACCTCGTGCGTCATCAGGAAGTGAGTGATTGGGTGGCTCGCCTCCGGGAGCTTACCGAAAGCCCGGAGCTGCGCGACCACCTCGGACGCGGGGCCTTTGAACACGCCGCCGGCTACTCGTGGGATCGAGCGGCCGACGAAACGGAGGCGTGGCTAGATGCCGCGCTCAGCGGCCACGGGGGCCGCGGATAGGAAGGAGGATGGCATGCAGGTGATCATATCCGCACGGCATTTCGATGTCTCGGATGCGCGTCGGCGGTTGGTCGAGGAGAGGTTCTCCCGGCTGGACAGGTTCGAAGAGCGCATCGGCCGAGTGGAAGTGACGCTGCTGGAGGAAAAGAACCGCTATGAGGTCGAGGGCGATCTGAGCATCGACGGCCGCGGAAGCGTTCACGCCCACGCGGAGGCCGCCGACTTTCGCACGGCCCTGGACAAGGTCGTGGCCAAGCTGGCCCGCCAACTGAAGAAGAGTCGCTCCCAATACACGAACCATAGCGGCGTCAACAAAGACCGTCTGATTATTCCCACGGAGGAGCCGACCGCTTGAAGACGCTGCGAGTAGGCGAGCTACTCGAGCGAAAGGGAGAGAGCCTCGCGCTCAAGGTCATCGCGGGTGAGGAGGGTTTGGACAGGGAGATAGAGCGCGCCGACGTCTCGAGTCCGGGCATCGCTCTCACGGGGTTCATCGAGCGGTTTCCGAGCGGCCGGGTTCAGGTCTTCGGCGAG
The DNA here is from genome assembly GCA_030608825.1 of Gemmatimonadales bacterium. Taxonomy (GTDB): domain Bacteria; phylum Gemmatimonadota; class Gemmatimonadetes; order Palauibacterales; family Palauibacteraceae. The sequence goes on along the minus strand of JAUWDL010000105.1, from coordinate 3,424 downwards.
ACAGAGGTGGCTTTTCTGCGGTCGCTGGACCCGGAGGCGCAGCGCACGGCGGCGGAGTTCATCCTTCGCTCCGATGTTCCGTGCCTGTTCATCACCAAGGGGATGGATCCTCCGGAGTCGCTGAAGGTGGCGGCCAACGAGCACGGCATCCCGCTCATCCAGTCCCAGCTCAAGACCGGCGAGTTCTACCGCCGCGTCAAGCCGTACCTCGACGATGAGTTTGCGCCGACGAGCGTCATGCACGGGTCGCTTGCGGATGTCTACGGCGTGGGCCTGCTTTTTATCGGGAAGAGCGGCATCGGCAAGAGCGAGTGTGTGCTCGATCTCGTGGAGAGGGGACATCGTCACGTCGCCGACGACGTCGTCGTGGTCACGCGCCGCGGACACGACGTCCTGCTGGGCCGGGGTCTCGAGCAACAGCAGCACCACATGGAGATCCGGGGCATCGGGATCATCGACGTACGGGCGCTCTTCGGCATCCACGCGACGCGGCAGCAGAAGCGCATCGAGGTCGTCGTTCAGCTCGAAGAGTGGAGCGACACCGCCGACTACGATCGCACCGGACTGAGCCAGGAAACGACCTCGATTCTGGATGTCGACTTGCCGCTGGTGGTGATTCCGCTCAACCCGGGGAAGAACATCACCGTGATCGCCGAGGTGGTCTCGATGCGGCACCTGCTCAAGTACTCGGGGGTCGACAGCGCCCTCGAGTTCCACCGGAACATGCGGCGCCGCATGCAGCCGGTTCGCGAGTACCTGGAGGAAGACTATGAGTGAAGTGCGTGGCGTCGTCGTCGCGCACGGGGAGCTTGCTTCCGCACTGGTTCGGGTCGTAGAAGGGATATCGGGTGTGCAGGGGGCGCTGGAGTCGGTGACGAACGTGAGCTGCTCGCCCGACGAGTTGGCTGACCGCGTGGCGCAGGCGGTCGGAGAGGGACCCGCCGTCATCTTCGTGGACATGGCCGCCGGAAGCTGCGGCTTCGCCGGCCAGCGCATCGCCAGGGATGGAAACGTCGCGGTCGTCTCGGGCGTCAACCTGCCGATGCTTCTGGATTTCGTCTTCCATCGCGAGATGGACTTCCGTGCCCTCGCCGAGCGGGTAGTGGAGAAGGGGAGGACGGGCGCGACCGCGGACGTGCCGGGCGAGTAGCCGATGCCGATAGCGGTGTACAGGATCGATGAGCGCCTGCTCCACGGCCAGGTCGTCGTGGGCTGGGGCCGGCGGCTCGGGATCGGTTTCTACGCCGTCGTCGACGACCGGATCGCCCGGACCGCCTGGGAGCGCGACCTGTACGGAAGCGCGCTGCCCGCGGGAGTCGACTCGTTCTTCCTCACGGTCGAGGACGCGATAGGGGAGCTGCCCGAGCTGGAAGGGCGTGGCGACATCGGCATAGCGCTGACGGCGGGGACGGCGGAGATGCGCCGGCTCGGTGAGGCCGGGCTGCTGGTCGGTCAGGAGGTAAACCTCGGCGGATTGCACGCGACGGAGGGGCGTGAGCGGCTTCTGGATTACCTGTTCGCCTCCCGTGACGAGCTCCAGGACATCCGTGCGCTGGGCGACCTGGCCGGCTCGGTCTCGGCGCGTGACCTGCCCGGGTCACCGCGGATCGGCCTGCGACGCTTGCTGAAGACGGTTGAGCGAGCTCGACCTTAGCCTCGGGCTGCTGGCCGCCCTGGTTGCGTGCGGCGCCGCCTTGGGTCTGGATGCCGTGTCGTGGCCGCAGGCCATGATCTCCAGGCCGATCGTGGCGGCGACCCTTGGGGGAGCGCTGTTGGGAGATGCCACCTCCGGCTTTCTGGTGGGGGCCGTGCTCGAGCTCCTTGGATTGGGTCATACGCCCTACGGCGCGGCCGTCTACCCGGAAACGGGGCCGGCGGGCCTCCTGGCGGGTGCAGGCTTGGCCGCCGGTGGAGGATCCGGCATCGGACCGCTCCTCGTCGCGGTCGCGAGCGGATGGGCAATCGGTTGGATCGGAGCGATTTCGATACGTATGCAACGAAGCCTCAACGAACGCCTCCTCGCCGGTGGCGGCCTCGCCGCGCCGGCGAAGAAACTCGAGCGCCGGCATCGGCTCGCCATGGTGCTGGATGCCTTGCGTGCGGGGACGCTCACGGCGGCCTTCGCCCTTCCGATCATGTTGTTGGTTAAGCTGGCTGACGGGATCTCGACGATGGAGGGAGTGGTTGCGGCTTCGGCGCTGCTTCTGGTGGGGATGGGTCTTGCGGGCGGCGTGGGCGCCGGCGTGATGCGCCGACGCGCGACGGATCCGCTGCTGCTCCTGGCTGGCGGCGCGATCGCCCTGGCGATGATCGTGACGGGGAGGTAGCGCGGTGAAGCCCACGAGATCCGACCAGGTCGCATCGTTCCTGAGGTGCTTTGCCGTTCAGGGCTCCTGGAACTACCGCTCGCTGGTCGCCGGCGGCCTGGCCAACGCGATGCTTCCTCTGCTGAGACGCATTTACGCGGGAGATCCGGTGCGCCTGCGGGCCGCGGTGGAGAGACATCTCGAGCCGTTCAACGGACATCCGTACCTCTGCCCGATGGCCGTGACGGCACTTGCTCGGCTGGAGCACGATGGTGAGTCTCCGGAGAGGATCGACCGCTTTCGCTCCGCGCTGCGGGCGCCTCTCGGTGCGGTGGGGGACGAGCTGGTCTGGGCGACATGGAGACCCTTCTGTCTGCTGCTGTCGATCACGATATTCTGGCTTTGGGGTCGACCGTGGGTAGCGGTCGGCGTCTTTCTCCTCGCTTACAACCTCGGGCACATCTGGCTCAGGGCGTGGTCTTTCCGGCGAGGCTGGACCGAGGGTCTCGGCGTCGGGAAGGATCTCGGCGATCCTCCCTGGGCTCGCGTCGTGCCCTGGATCACGAGCCTGAACCTGTTGCTCATCGGGTCGGCCGTCGTGTTGGTGTCGTGGTTGGTGGCCCCGGATACGCTGGGCCGCTGGGGAGTCGCTCTTGCGCTGGCGGCCGCTGCCCTGCTGGGATACGCGCGGCCGGCGCTTGGCGAGCGGCTCGCAGCGGGCCTGGTTCTGGCCGCTCCTGTTCTTCTGGTCCTCCTCGGTGCCTGAGGAGGCAGGATGACCGGTGGCGAAATCGAGGTATCGACGCACGTGAGCGTGACGAATCAATACGGGCTTCACGCCCGTCCCGCCGCGGAGTTCGTCAAGCTCGCCTCGCGCTTCCGGTCGGAGGTGTGGGTCGAGAAGGATGGACTCGAAATCAACGGCAAGAGCATCATGGGCGTACTGATGCTGGCGGCGGAATCGGGATCGAAGCTGCGCCTTCGTGTCGTCGGCGATGATGCCGAGGCGGCGCTGGAGGCTCTCGCCCACCTGATCGAGCGTGGGCTCACCGAGAACGAGTTGAACGAGCTTAGCTCCGCTGATGGAGAGCAGAGCCAATGAGTTGGATGTTGCACGG
>JAUWDL010000335.1 GCA_030608825.1 Gemmatimonadales bacterium | reverse complement strand
GCCTAGCACCGCTGATGGATCTGAAGAGACTGAACGAGCGGGTGAGCGCGGCGCGGGCCGAGACGGAGGCTCGCGGAGAGACCTTCTACCCCGGCGCCAGCCGCATCCATCTGGCCTCGTATCCGCCCAAGGAGCGGTGGGACGACTGGGTCGAGCTGGACTCCAAGGCTTGGCCGGAACGTGTCGAGCGCCGCTATCTCCTCGTTCCCACTACCTGCTTCAACTGCGAGTCGGCGTGCGGGCTTCTGGCCTACGTGGACAGGGATAGCCTCCAGGTCCGCAAGTTCGAGGGAAACCCCGAGCACCCCGCCTCGCGAGGCCGGAACTGCGCAAAGGGACCGGCCACCCTCAACCAGGTGACCGATCCGGACCGCATCCTCTACCCCCTGAAGCGTGCGGGCCGGCGGGGAGCGGGAAAGTGGGTGCGGGTCGGTTGGGACGAGGTTCTGGACGAGCTGGCCGAGCGCATCGGGGCCGCCATCCGAGAGGGCCGGCACGGGGAGATCATGTGCCACGTGGGGCGGCCGGGCGAGGACGGCTTCACCGAGCGCACGCTGGCCCCGTGGGGAGTCGACGGGTACAACTCGCACACGAACGTCTGCTCCTCCAGCGCGCGGGCCGGTTATCAGCTCTGGTGCGGAATGGACCGCCCGAGCCCGGACCACGCCAACGCCGACGTGATCCTTCTCGTGAGCTCCCACCTGGAGACGGGCCACTACTTCAACCCGCACGCTCAGCGGATCATCGAGGGCAAGGAGAGGGGCGCGAAGCTCGTCGTCTTCGACACGCGCCTCTCGAACACGGCGACCCACGCCGACTTCTGGCTTCCAACCGTGCCCGGTTCCGAGGCCGCGGTTCTGCTGTCGATCGCCAACCACCTGATCCAGAACGATCTCTACGACAGGGAGTTCGTCCGTCGCTGGTGGAACTGGCAGGAGTACCTGGAGGCGGAGCGGCCGGACGTCGAGGCCACGTTCGAGCACTTCGTGCGTGAGCTGAAGCGCATCTACGAGGCCTACACCTTCGAGTTCGCCGCCGAGGAATCCGGGCTGGAAGCGGAGGTCCTCGCAGAGGTGGCGGCGACGGTCGCGGCCGCCGGCACCCGCCTGTCGACCTACACCTGGCGAAGCGCGACGTCGGGCAACGAGGGAGGCTGGCAGGTGGCGCGAACGCTCTTCCTGCTGAACGCCCTGCTGGGAGCCGTTGGCACGGAGGGGGGCCTGTATCCCAACGCCTGGAACAAGTTCGTCCCCAAGCCGATCCGGCTGCCGCGCCACCCGGAGCACTGGAACGAGCTCACCTGGCCGCAGGAGTACCCGCTCACCATGTACGAGCTCTCATTCCTCCTCCCGCACCATCTCAAGGAAGGCCGGGGGGTGCTCGACGTCTACTTCACCCGCGTTTACAACCCGGTGTGGACGAACCCGGACGGGTTCTCGTGGATCGAGGCCCTGACGAACGAGGAGCAGGTGGGCCTCCACGTGGCGCTCACGCCGACGTGGAACGAGACCGCCTACTTCGCCGACTACATACTCCCGATGGGCCTCGCCTCCGAGCGCCACGACCTCCACTCGTACGAGACGCACGACGGCCAGTGGATCGGCTTCCGCCAGCCGGTGCTGAGGGCCGCACGCGAGCGGCTCGGAGAGAAGGTGGGGGATACCCGGGACACGAACCCGGGCGAGGTATGGGAGGAGAACGAGTTCTGGCTCGAGCTCTCGTGGCGGATCGACCCCGACGGAAGCCTCGGAATCCGTGAGTTCGTGGAGTCCGAGGAGAACCCGGGCCAGCGGCTCAGCGTCGATGAGTACTACGCGTACATCTTCGAGAACTCGGTGCCCGGCCTTCCGGATGCGGCGGCGGCGGAAGGGCTCACGCCCCTCCAGTACATGCGCAGGTACGGGGCCTTCGAGGTGGAGAAGAAGATCGGACCGTTGCACGAGACCGAGATCGGCGCCGAAGAGCTGGAGGACCTCGCCGAGGATCCGCGGGGCCGTGTGTACACCCGAGCCCCGGCGCCCACGGCGCTCAACGTCGTGCCGACGGGCGCTCCCGATCCCGACCCCGAGGGCCGACGCCCGGCGGGCGTGCGCGTCGACGGCCGCGTGCTCCGAGGCTTTCCGACACCGAGCGGTCGCCTCGAGTTCTACTCCTCGACCGCCTCCTCCTGGGGATGGCCGGAGTACGCGCTGCCCACCTACATCCGGAGCCACGTCCACCCCGACGCGCTGGCGGAGGACCAGATGGTGCTGATCTCGACCTTCCGCCTGCCCGTCCAGATCCACACGCGCAGTGCCAACTCGAAGTGGCTGGACGAGATCGCACACACCAACCCTCTGTGGATCCACCCCGAGGACGCCGGGGGAGTGGGCGTGGGTACAGGAGACCTGGTGCGTGTGGAGACCGAGATCGGACACTTCGTGCTCAAGGCCTGGGTCACCGAGGGACTCCGGCCGGGGGTCGTGGCCTGCAGCCACCACATGGGGCGCTGGAAGCTCGCCGATCATGGTCAGCGGCAGCTCATGGCAACGGTCGCGCTCCGGCACGAGGAGGACCGCTGGAGCATCGACCTCGAGGAGGGAGCCCGACCCTACGAGTCGGAGGATCCGGACACGGGGCGCATCTGGTGGACCGAGGTCGGCGTCCACCAGAACCTCACGTTTCCGGTGCACCCCGATCCCGTCTCCGGCATGCACTGCTGGCACCAGGCCGTCCGTGTGCGAAAGGCGGAACCAGCCGACCGCTACGGCGACATCCACGTGGATACGGAGGAATCCCACCGCGTGTTCAGGGCGTGGCTGGCCAAGACGCGCCCCGCCTCGGAGCACTCGCCGGACGGCAA
>JAUWDL010000079.1 GCA_030608825.1 Gemmatimonadales bacterium | reverse complement strand
TCTCGCTCGGCCTGCTGACGGCGTCCGGCTCGCTGGGCCTGCTTCTTCCGCCGGCGCTTCCCCTGATCCTCTACGGGATCGTGGCGAGCGTCCCCATCGAGGACCTCTTCATCGGAGGGATTGTCCCCGGGATCCTGCTCGTTTCGATGGTCGCGGCCTGGGGGGTGCGCGAGGGGATCAGAAGCGGGGTCGAGCGCAGGCCGTTCGAGCCGCAGAAGGTGTCACGGGCGCTCTGGGAGGCGAAGTGGGAGTTGCTCCTTCCGATCATCGTCCTGTTCGTGATCTTCAGGGGGATCGCCACGCTGGTGGAGGCGGCGGCGCTCGCGGCGCTCTATGCCTTCGTTGTCCAGTGCTTCGTGCACCGGGACGTGTCGCTGGGCAGCGACCTGGCGCGCGTGTTCCACCAGTGTCTCGTGCTGATCGGGGGCGTGCTGCTCATCCTCGGCATGGCGATGGGGTTCAGCAGCTACATGGTGGACGCGATGATCCCGAGTCGTGCCCTCGAGTGGGTGCAGGGCCATATCGACTCGCCGATCGTCTTCCTGCTCTACCTCAACCTCTTCCTCCTCCTGGTCGGCGCGGTGATGGACATCTTCTCGGCGACCGTCGTGATCGTCCCGCTCATCGTGCCCCTTGGTCTTGCGTTCGGCGTCCACCCGATCCACCTGGGGATCATCTTCGTGGCCAACCTCGAGCTCGGGTACCTGACGCCTCCCGTCGGGCTCAACCTCTTCCTCGCCTCCTACCGCTTCGATCGGCCCCTGCTGGATCTCTACCGCGCCGCCGTGCCGTTCCTTCTCATACTGGGCGTGGGGGTGCTGCTCATCACCTACGTTCCGTTCCTGACGACAGGTCTCCTGGCGGCCCTCGGAAGGTAGAGCGCGCCCCTCAGCTCGACGCGCAGACTACCTTCGCTAGTCGCTGCCCTCTTCCGGTTGCTCCGCCTTCCAGCGCATCGCCATGAGAATGCGGTTCTTCGCGCTCGGGTGATCGTAGAACAACCACTCCTCGAGCGGACCGGGATCCACCTTCCGGTACTCTCCAAGCTTGAGGATGATCGTCGAGAACCCATCCGGCTCACGTGCTGCGTTGAGGCCGTAGATGTCGGCTTCTACCTCGGTGGAGCGGATGAATCCGTTCGTGATCGGGGTGATCGCCGCGGAGTAGAGCGAGAAGAGGACGAGGAAGAGCGGAAGGCCTGCCACGTCGCTCACGTCCCGCACGCCCCACCTTGAGCCCCAGCGAGCCAGCGCCCGGTCGAACCCCCACCGGACGAAGGCGAAGCCGACGACGAGCACGATGCCGAAGAAGACGAAGAACTCCCGAGTCGCGTGCAGGACGAAGTGGCCGATCTCGTGAGCCACGACCGCCTCGATCTCTTCGTCCGTCCCTCGGTCGAGGAGGTTGTCGTTGAGGGAGATGCGCGTCGTGCCCAGGAAACCGCTCACGTTCGCGCTGATCTTGGTCGTCCGCTTCGAGGCGTCGTACTGGTACACCTCGTCGGCCGGAACGCCGTTCGCCCGAGCCATGGCGAGCACCCGATCCTTGAGCGGCCCCTCGTCCAGCGGCTCGTACCGGTTGAAGAGCGGGGCGAGATAGACGGGCGAGATGAAGGCGATCACCCCGAGGAACGCCAGGCTCACCCCCGATCCCCAGAGCCACCAGGTGCGCGGAGCGCGCCGGATCGCGCCGTACAGAAGCACGAGAAGGATGCTCACGAGGACCAGCGAGACGGCCAAGCCGATGAATCGGTCCGAGACGTACCCGCCCAGGCTCTGCGTGGAGAATCCGTACCGTTGCTCGCGAAGGAAGCCCGAATATACGGATAGGGGCAGGAGCAGGGCCGTGGTGATCAGGATGTACTGCACGCCGTAGAGGGCCGTCTGCAGCGGCTTCCTGCGGGAGATGCGCTCCGCGACCTCCCGCATGCGGGCCGAGAGCCCCGTGTTCAGGAGGAAAAAGGCGACGGCGAGCCCGTAGAACAGGCCGATGATGCCCAGCCAGTAGCCGCCTTCCGTGTACTCCTTCGACGTGGCCCTGGTCTCTTCATCCAGGGTCGCGAGGTAGGCTGCCGTGGCCTCCTCGGGATCGAAGGCCTGTCGGCTCGTGGTGGGCTGCAGAGCGGGGTCCGTGGTGAGAGCGGGCGCGTCCGAGACCGGCGGCTCGGTCATCGCCTGTGCGTCCGCCGCCGGGGCGGCCGCCGCGCCCGGAGCGGCGGAGGCCAGCACCCACAGCGCCCCGGCGAGTGCCACCAATCCACGTCGGTAGCTTCCGATGATTCGCATGCTCCTACTCCTCCAGTTCGGCGCGCAGGAACGCCAACGTCCGAGCCCAGGCCTGCTCGGAGGCGCGCAGGTTCTTGCCTTCTCGGCCTCTCTGCTGCCGCAGGAAGCCGTGTCCCGCACCGTCGTAGATTTCGGTCTCGTACACCTTTCCGAGGCCGTCCATCTCCTCCTTCGCCGGAGGGATCGTCGCGTTCACGCGTGCGTCATCGCCCCCGTAGAGACCCAGCACCGGGGCCTCGATCGCCGCCAGTGATTCGGTGGGAGGAGAGCTGCCGTAGTAGACGATGGCGGCCTCCAGCCCGTCCCACGCCGTCGCGAAGCGGAAGCTGGTCGAGCCGCCCCAGCAGAAGCCGACGCTGCCCACCCTGGCGGTCGCCGATGGGAGCGCGGTCGCGTAGCGGGCCGCGGCTCGAAGCCGACGGTTCACCTCGCCGCGGTCCAGATCGCGGATGGCCTTGCGCACGTCCTCCGGCGAGAAGGAGTCGGTGCCACCGCCGTCGTAGCCCTTTCCGCTCAGGAGGTCCGGGGCGATCGCGATGAAGCCCTCGGCGGCCAGCCGATCGGCGACGCCCCGCACCCAGTCCGTGAGCCCGAAGATCTCGTGGATCACGATCATGACCGGGGCCTTGTCGCTGCGCTCCGGGTAGACGACCCAGGCGGTCACCGTGTCGCCGTCCCCGGCGTCGTACTCGATCCACTCGCCGTGCCGGGGGGATTCCGCAAGGCGGGAGAGGGCGAGCTCGGCGTCGGGGGGCAGCTCCGGCGCTTCCTGGGCTTCGGCCCGGATTGCGGCCCCGAGACCGGCGATCGCGACGGCGGCCAGCGCGGCGGTGGTTCTCGCGGCATCGATCATTCTGATTCCTCCGCTTGGTACGCTCTCATGGCGGGAGCCTGGAAGGCATGCCTGAGCGGGAGACCTGCATCCCGTTTCCGGCGAAAGCCCACATGAAACCCCATGCACGAGAGGAAAACCTAGCGTCACCGGCTCGCTGGCGAACGACCTGGCCGGGGTTTGACGGCGAAAGGGGGGATGCGTACTAGTAGGACGACTGCACACTCCCGTCCCATCCAAGGAGGATTCGATGAAACCCAGACTTTCCCTAATCCTGGGGCTCGGCGCGTTGCTGACCCCGCTGCTGCTGCCTTCCCCGGCGTCCGCCCAGGAGGATCAGCCGGCCGGGTTCGCCACCTACTACTACTGCAACCAGGCGACAGAGGCTCGTGCCGACACGATCATGAGCGAGCATTACGCGGCCATCTACGACAAGCACCTGGCGGCCGGCAACATCACGGCGTGGGGCTGGCTCTCCCACAGGATCGGCGGAAAGTGGCGCCGCCTCTCCTATTTCTTCGCGCCGTCAAGGGACGATCTTCTGACGGCGAGAGCGGCGCTCATCGAGGAGTTCCAGGCCGATGACTCCGGCCTGGGCCAGGAGTTCGACGAGATTTGCCCGTCGCACGACGATTACATCTGGAACAAGGAGGGCGGCTCCGAGCCCGGGATGGGTTCGCGTCCCGAATGGGGACTCTCGATGTACTTCGAGTGTGACTTCGCCCGAGAGGATCTGGCCGACGAGATCTATCTGAACGTCTTCAATGGCTTTTTCGACCAGGCGGTCGCGGACGGCACGATCAGCGGCTGGAGCTGGCATTCTCACGACGTCGGCGGCAAGTATCGCCGGCTGGCCGTGATCGACGGCACCAGCGTCAACGGCGTGCTGAACGGTCGGGACGCGATCTTCGAGCAGATCAACGAGATGGCCGAGGGCGCGCTCGGGGTGTTCTCCGAGACCTGCCACTCGCACACCGACTACCTCTGGGATATCGAGATCTCGAGACCGTAGATCCGCGCGGCGGGCCGGCGCAGCCGCATGGTCGGCGCGCAGGTCCTGGCCGAATCCCGGACTCAGAGCGAGAGCCCCGTCGACGCGGGGCTCTCGTCATTTCGGGAACAGTCCGCGAAATCCACCGCCGCTCCGTGTGGCAAGGTGCTGGGGATCTCCCGATTGACGATGACAGCCGGATGATATAATCATCCATATTATCTATAAGGCAGACTTCTATGGCACTCAGCATCAAGAATCCCGAAGCTGACCGCCTTGCCCGCGAGTTGGCGGAGGCCACTGGAGAGAGCATTACGGAGACGATCATTCGGTCGCTGCGCGAACGTCTGCGACGCGTGCGCGGACGTGACCGTCCTGTCCTCCTCCGAGAGGAGATCCGAGCGATTCGGGAACGCTGCGCAGAGCTGCCCGTGCTCGATTCCCGTTCCCCCGATGAGATCCTCGGGTACGATGGCCGAGGCCTACCCGGGTGAGCTCGGTCGTCCGACGGTTGAGATCCAGCGATGGTGATTGACACCTCTGCCGTTGCCGCCCTGCTCTTCAATGAAGAGGAAGCGCGGCGGCTCGAGGTCGTCATGGAAGAGGATCCCGTACGGCTCCTTTCGGCGGCATCGCTCCTGGAGTGCGCGATAGTGGTCGAGGCACGATACGGAGAACACGGTGGTCGAGAGCTCGATCTGCTCCTGCACACGGCGCAGGTCGAGATCGCCTCGGTCGATGAGGCACAGGCGGAGGTAGCCCGCCGAGCGTACCGGCGATGGGGGAAGGGTCTGCACCGAGCCGGATTGAACTACGGCGACTGCTTTTCCTACGCGCTCTCCAGGACGTCCGGGGAGCCGCTGCTGTGCAAGGGCGGTGATTTCGCACCCACCGACGCGGCTCTCTTTGCGTACTAGCACCCGTCAGGTGCTACTCGGATCTGTCGGCTACTCCTCCGCCGCGTTCGGTACCTGCGCGCGGATGTAGTGCTGGAGCGCGCCGGCCTGGATCTCCGACAGCTTGGAGAACTGTGGCATGCCCATCTGACGGCGTCCGCCGCCAAGCACCACGTCGACGAACGCTTCGTGCGAGAGCACGACCGGAGAAGCACGCAGATCGGGCGCGTTTCCGCCCGACACGGCGACGGGGCCGTGGCAGAGAGCGCACTTGCCCTTGTAGATGGGCGCCCCGACCTCGGCGAGCACCTCGTCGACCACGAAGTCGGGGGCGTCGATCGGCTCGGGGATGAGCGGTGGAGGGGAGGGCGGCAGCGCCAGCTCGCCGCCAAGCGTGAAGGTGACCAGCCGGCGTGGGTGAACCCTGTACGCCCAGCCGTGCTGCGCCGCCAGCGAGCCGCCGAGCGCCGTCATCGCGGCGCCCCACCCTACGAGGAGCGACACGTATTGCGTGCCGTCCACGGAGTAGGTGATGGGAGGAGCGGAGATGCCCGACCCGAGGTCGAAGCTCCAAAGCACCTCGCCATCGTTGGCCCGATAGGCGTAGAGATGCCCGTCGGCCCGTCCCTGGAGGACCAGGTTCCCGGCCGTCGTCAGCGTGCCGGCGTTCCAGGCCCCCGGAAGCGGCACCTCCCAGACGGCTCGCTGCTCCACGGGATCCCACGCCTTGAGGGCGCTCGTTCCTGCGTCGGCGGCGGCGTCGCCGCCGAAGAGGTGGACCCCCGCGCCGTCGAACGCCCAGTCGGGCGACTCCCAGAGCACAGGGTCGATGCCTTCGTCCGAGAAGAGCCCTGGTATATCCATCGTCGGAATGTAAGCGAGGCCCGTTCCCGGGTTGAACGACATCGCGTGCCAGCTGTGCCCGCCCCACGGGCTCGGGTATACTTCCGCCTCTCCGTCCTCGTACCGGGCGCCCGCGATCTCGATCGGCCGGCCGGTCTCGGGATCGATCTCCGATGCCCAGGTGGTCCTGACGAAGGGCTCAGCCGAGAGAAGCTGGCCGGTCCCACGGTCGATGACGTAGAAGAAGCCGTTCTTGGGCGCGTGAAGGAGAGCCTTTACCTCACGGCCGTCGATCGTGAGGTCGGCCAGCACGATGTCCATGTTGGAGTTGTAGTCCCAGGCCTCGGCCGGGGTGGTCTGATAGTGCCAGCGGTACTCGCCGGTGTCGGCGTCGAGGGCGACGATCGAGCAGAGGAAGAGGTTGTCGCCGCCCTCGGGGCTCCGGATCTTCGGGTTCCAGGGCGCCCCGTTGCCGGTCCCGAGATAGACGATGTTGAAATCGGGATCATAGGTGATCCCGTTCCACACGGTGCCGCCGCCGCCGTACCTCCACCACTCGCCCGTCCAGGTCTCGGCGGCCATCGCCATCGCCTCGTTCTCGAATGCGTCCGCCGGGTTCCCCGGCACGACGTGCCACCGCCAGGCCTCCTCGCCCGTGGCCGCGTCGTACGCCGTCACGTAGCCGCGGATAGCGCCGAGCTCGGTCCCGCCGTTTCCGATGATGACCTTGTCCTTGAAAACCTTCGGAACGCCTGTGATGAAGAGCGGTAGCTCAGGATCCACCGTCAGCTGGCTCCATAGCTCAGTCCCGTCACGCGCATCCACCGCGATGAGGCG
>JAUWDL010000170.1 GCA_030608825.1 Gemmatimonadales bacterium | reverse complement strand
GTCGCGGCGGTGGTCCTGGCCCTGCTGGCGACATGGAACGCGATGTAGGAGAATGGGTGGCGTCTGGGGCGATCTCCGGTCGGATGTGGCCGGCCAGCGGTCCCGCTTAATCGGGCAATCAGGAGTGAACACAGGCATGAGCAATCAGTCTCGGAATCGATCCGGCGGCAGATCCGGCCCCGGGCGCGTCTTCTACCTCGCCATCCTCGTGGTGATCGTCGGCGGAATCGCGGCGCTCTGGCTCGCACGCTCGGGGGACGCCGGCCCGACCGAGATCCCGGTCACGCTGGCCGAAACGGAAGCGGATGCCTCGGCCGGAGTGAGTGCGGGTCCGGAGGACGCGGCGGTGACCCTGATCGAGTTCGCGGACTTCCAGTGTCCCGCCTGCGCGAGCTTCTACGGCTTCTCCGGCCGCCTCATCAAGCAGAACTACGTGGACGGTGGAGAGTCCGTGCGTTGGGTGTTCTACGACTATCCCCTGGAACAGCACCCGCACGCGATACCGGCCGCGCTGGCCGGGCGCTGCGCAGGAGAGCAGGGCCGGTTCTGGCAGATGCACGACCTGCTGTTCGCGCGTCAGTCGCAGTGGTCGCCGAAGGACGATGCGCGAGGGGATTTCGAGGAGATGGCCGAGGAGCTCGGTCTCGATCGGGACGCGTACCGGGAGTGCGTCCGCGACGGTCGTTACCTGGAGCAGATCTTCGCCTCCGCGAAGTACGGTCAGCGACTGGGGGTCAACTCCACGCCGACCCTCTTCGTCAACGGTCAGAGGGCTCCGCAGGATTACGAGCAGTTGGAACGGATGATCCTGGAGGCCGCCGCCGCGGCCGGAGCGGATGAAGGAGCAGGAGCTGAGGGCACGGACGCGGAGGCTGACGCGGAGGGCTGACGCGGAGCGAGGGACGCCGTGAGGAGGTGAGAGGGATGAAGAAGCGGATGGCGATCGCGGTGCTGGCCCTCCTGGGCCTTCTGATGTCGGTCTACCTGTTGCTCTACACGCTCGGTTTCTACGGTGAGCTTGTCTGCGGCACGGGCTCCTGCGAAGCGGTCCAGACCTCCGAGTACGCCGCTTTTCTGGGCCTTCCCGTGGCGGGCTGGGGGGTCGCCTGGTACGCGGCCGTGTTCGTGCTCGCGTTTCTCTCCATCCAGCCGGCCCACCAAGAAGCCACCTGGCCGGCGAGGCTCATCTTCCTGCTCGCGGCGGGAGGCCTCGCCTTCTCGGGCTACCTCACCTACCTGGAGCTCTTCGTCATCCACGCCATCTGCTGGTGGTGCGTGACCAGCGCGGTCGTGACCCTGCTGATCTTCATTCTGGCCGTGCCTGTGCGGCTGCGAGGGGCGGCGAGAGGGGCGGAGGGCGCGACCGGCTGAGAGCGAGGCCGGCCATGTCCGAGCCCGGCCCGGACGCCGTCGCCGAGGAGGGCTCAGGACGCGCCGGAGGCCAGCCGATCCAGCTCCGCGAGGTGGCGGCTCTTCGCCGCGTCATCCAGGAAGCTGCCGACGAAAGAGTTCCTGGCCAGCTGGAAGAGTCCCGCTCGGTCGATCTCGTGCGCGTCCCGAACCGCCCGGTAGTTGTCGTTGATGTAGCCCCCGAAGTACGCCGGATCGTCGGAGTTCACCGTCACGCAAAGCCCCGCCTCGATGAGTCGGGGGATGCTGTGCTTCTCGATCCGATCGAAGACCCGCAGCTTCACGTTGGAGAGCGGGCAGACCGTCAGCGGCACGCGGTCTCGGCGAAGGCGCTCCACCAGCTTGTCGTCCTCCAGGCAGCGGACGCCGTGATCGATCCGCCTCACGTGCAGCAGGTCCAGCGCTTCCCAGATGTACTCGGGCGGGCCCTCTTCGCCGGCGTGCGCGACGGTCAGGAAGCCTTCCTCCCTGGCCCGGTCGAAGACCGGCGTAAACAGTGACGGCGGATTTCCGAGCTCGGAGGAATCGAGTCCGACGCCGACGATGGCATCCCGATGGGAGAGAGCCTGCTCGAGCGTCGCCATTGCCTGCTCCGGGCTGAGGTGGCGCAGGAAGCAGAGGATGAGCCGCGATGTGATGCCGAGCTCGGCGGCGGCGGCGTCCAGCGCGGAGCGGATGCCTTCGAGCACCACCTCGAACGGCACCCCGCGCTCCGTGTGAGCCTGCGGGTCGAAGAATATCTCCGCGTGCACCACGTTGTCGCGGCGGGCCCGCTCCAGGTACGCCCGCGTCAGGTCGTGGAAGTCTTCCTCGTTCCGCAGGACGCGGGCGCCCTCGTAGTAGATCTCCAGAAACGACTGCAGGTCGGTAAACTCGTACGCCTCAAGGGCTTCCTCGACGGTGGCGTACCGCAGGGGCACCCGGTTGCGCTCGCCGAGCGCGAGCATCAGGTCGGGCTCGAGCGTGCCCTCGATGTGGAGGTGGAGCTCCGCCTTCGGGAGCTCGCTTACGAGATCGCTCGACATCGCGCGGCCTGTTCCGATGCGAGTGATGCGAGTGAAACGAAAAGCGGGGGCGCCCGGTGGACACCCCCGCCATGATGGGGCACGGACCGTTCGTCCGAAACCGTCAGACGCTGGCGCTCCAGAAGCCCTCGAGCGCCGAGCCGTCCGGAGAGGCGCGCAACTTGTCGAAGGCCCGATTCCGGATCTGGCGGATGCGCTCCCGGGTGACGCCGAGCAGGGATCCGATCTCCTCGAGCGTCATCTCCTCGCCGTCGTCGAGGCCGTAGTAGAGCACGAGGATCTTTCGCTCACGCTCGGTGAGGAACCTCTCGAACATCCGCTCCAGAAACTCGCGTCGCGCCTGCGCCTCGACATCGACCTCGATATCCTCGTCGTTCATCCCGGAGAACCGCTCTCCGAACGAAGCACTGTCGCGATCCGAGCGATCGAGCGGAGCGTCCAGGCTGAGCTCCGCAGACGCCACCCGACGGAGCGCCCGAACCGTATCGACCGGCTCCTCCATCTCCTCGGCGATCTCGCGGTCGGTCGGCGTGCGTCCGAGCTTCTGCGTCAGCATCGTCTCGGTCCGGGAGAGCTTCACCAGATTGGAGTTCTGGTTCAACGGGATGCGGACCGACCGGGTCTGCTCGGCGAGCGCCTGCAGCACCGTTTGCCGGATCCACCACACGGCGTAGGAGATGAACTTCACGCCCTTGTCGGGATCGAACTTCTTGACGGCCTTGAGAAGACCCTCGTTACCGATGCAGACCAGCTCCGCCAGGTTGAGGCCCCGGCCCTGGTATTTCTTAACGTAGGAGATCACGAAGCGCAGATTGGCCGTGACGAGCCTCTCGGCGGCCGCGCGGTTCCCCACGCGAGCCTTCCTCGCGATCTCGCGCTCTTCCTTGGGGTCCGCGATCAGCGGATAGCGTTCGACATCCTGCAGGTATTGATCGAACGAATCGAGATTACGCGAGTCGAAGAACATCTGCCCTCGGCACTTGGTGTGGCTGGGGTTCGTGGCAGCGGAAAGCGCCGCGACCCTCTATATGCATCGAACGGGTCATCCCTTACATGGCTCCTGAGCGCGGGAGCTTACTACAAACCGGCCAGAACGAAGTTCCTGCCTATCCGACGCTCCCGATCTGCTGACGTATCCACTCCTCTTCCTCCTCGCTCAGGCCTCCGTCCGCGTCCGGAGACGTCGGCTCGGCGTCCGGCACTTCAAGCCCAGCGAGGCTTGCCGTCGGCCCCGGCGCTGTGGCACCGGTCCAGCGCCTGATCCGATAGTAGAGGAGCACTCCGCCGAAGAGCAGCGCGGCAGCGGGCAAAAGGTACACGAGGAGGTTGATCCCTTTCGGTTCGGGCTTCAGCAGGATCCAGTCTCCGTACCGGCCCACGAAGTAGGCTCTCACCTCCTTCGGTGTCTCACCGTCGGTGAGGCGCTCGCGTATGACCGACTGCATCTCCCGCGCCAGCCCGGAAGAGGACTCGAGGACCGACTGGTTCCGGCAAACCGGACAGCGCAGCTGAGCGGCCACCTCCGCGCTCAGCTGGTCGACTTCGGCCACCGACATCCCCTCTTCCTGCGTCCCGGCCAAGGCGGATTCCGGAGCGAGCATGAGGAACAGAAAGATCAGCGGTGCGAGTCGCCTCATGCGCCCCCCACCGCGAGGAGCGAGTCGACCTTCGTCTGCAGGATCTCCCAGCTCAGCGGGCCGATGTGCTTGTATGCGATCCGTCGGTCGGCATCGATGAAGAAGGTCTCCGGGACGCCGTACACGCCGAAGTCGATCGCCGTGCGAGTCCCCGGGTCGAGCACGGTCTCCCACTCGCCGCCAAAGCGTTGCATGAAGCGCTCCGCGCCTGCGGGCGTGTCCTGGTAGAGGACGCCGAGGATCCGCACGTCCGAGTCGTCGTAGACCTCGGTGGCACGGACCAGCGCGGGGATCGGGAGGATCGGGATCAGCCAACGGCCGAAGCGCTTCACGACGCGCTTTCCCCTTCGCCTACCGTCACCGCCTCTTCCCCACGCCCGGCATCTCCGGCATCCCCGCCATCGGCGATCAGCAGTGAATCGGCCATCGGAGCCGAGCC
>JAUWDL010000082.1 GCA_030608825.1 Gemmatimonadales bacterium | reverse complement strand
GCGCAGGCCGAAGATGGGGACTACCTGGATGACCTCGAGTTTCTCGAGTCTCTATCGATGGACGAGATCGATCGTCTGGACGCCGTGTCGGCGATGCTGGAGGACGAGCCCGCGGCGGAGGGAGATGAAAAGGGTTCGGAGAAGAACCGTTAGGGCGGCCGTTCGCGTGGCCGCCCCTCGGCGATCAGGCGGAGAGCTGCTCGACGTGGCGGGCCAGCTGAGCCTTCCGGCGGGCGGCCGTGTTGGGATGCAGCAGGCGCCGGGCGGCGGCACGGTCGAGCATGGAGTACAGGTCGGAGAGGGCGCCCTGCGCCTCGTCCGGGCTCTCCATCTCGAGCAGCGCCCGCATTTGGGTGCGGATCGCCGACTTGGTCTGGCGATTGTGGAGGCGCTTCCTGGAGGCCTGCCGCAGCCGCTTCCGGGCGCTCATTGAATTCGGCACGTGATCTATCCTCCTTGGCGTTACTTCTGGTGTCACTTCGCGTTTGAACAACCGGCAAGACGGCCGCGAATTATATCGGCGGCGCGGGGCGAGATCAAGAAAAGCCGCGCGTGATGGCCTCTTACGACGCACTCCTCCTGTTCGTTCCCGTGCTGCTGATATCCGTGGTGGCCCACGAGTACGCCCACGCCCGAGTCGCCGTCTCCCAGGGCGACCCGACGCCGCTCATGTTGGGCCGCCTCACGCTAAACCCGCTGCCGCACATCGACCCCGTCGGCACCGTGCTCGTACCGCTTCTCCTCTTCTTCAGTCAGGCCGGGTTCATCATCGGATGGGCCAAGCCGGTACCGGTGAACACGCGCAACTTCCGGGACTACCGGAGGGGGGACGTGCTCGTCTCGATCGCCGGCGTGACCGCGAACTTTCTCCTCGCGCTGGTCTTCTTCCTGGCCGCGGTCGGCCTGTCGGCGGCCGGCGTGGCGGCGAGCGCGCCCGGCCTGGCCGGCGGCCTCCGACGGATGTCGGAGTTCGGGCTCTTCCTCAACCTGCTGCTCGGGATCTTCAACCTGATTCCGATCCCGCCGCTCGACGGCTCGCACCTTCTCTATCATCTGCTGCCACCGGCTCTGGGTGCGCGCTACCGCGCGGTTGGGCGATACGGCATGGTCCTGCTCTTCCTGGTGATCCTCGTTCCCGGGCTGCTGGGAACACTGCTCTATCCCGTGCGCTTTCTGATGGAGATCGCTCGGGGCGTGATCGAAAGCGTAGCCTGAGGGCCTGCTCATGACCGGCTCCACGATCCAGGCGATCCCGCGGCCGCGCGACCTGGGCGGAGGAGCCGAGCCCTTCGTCGTCGATCTAGAGCGCTTCAGCGGCCCACTGGATCTCCTCCTGCACCTGATTCGATCCCAGGACATCGACATATTCGACATCCCGATCTCCCGAATCACCGACCAGTTCCAGACCGCGCTGGATGAGGGGATCGAACAACAGGACCTGGACAGGGCCGGCGAGTTCCTGGAGATGGCGGCCACGCTGGTGAGGATCAAGGCGCAGCTGCTGCTTCCTCGCTCGGGCGAGATCGAGTGGGACGAGGATCCGCGCGCGGAGCTGGTCCGGCGGCTGCTCGAGTACGAGCACTTCCGGGAGATCTCCCACGTCCTCTCGAGCGCCGAGGGAGACAGGTCGCGCCATTTCGGGAAGGGCTACGTGGAGCCGAGGGTCGTGCAGGAGGACTTCGAGCGCGAGATCGACGTCGGCATCGTGGACTTCATGGAGGCCGCGCGCCGGGCGTTGGAGCGAGCGGCGGGCCGGATCCACCGGGCACCCTTGCCGGGGGTGAGCGTGGCCGAGAAGATCGCGCTCGTTCGGCAGCTCCTGCGGAAGGGAAAGCGCCTGGCCTTCACGAAGTTGTTCGAGCCCTGGGGCACCAGACAGCACGCGGTGGCCGCGCTGCTTGCGAGCCTGGAGCTCGCTCGACGGCAGGTGATTCGGCTGGAGCAGGTCCGCGCGTTCGGCACGATCTTCCTGTTGCGCGGAAAGCGGGTGACCGAGATTGCCGAGGAGGAGAGATGAGGCCTGCCCAAATCGTCGAGTCCGCGCTGTTCGCGAGCCAGACACCTCTCACGCCGCGCGACATCGCGCGTGCCGACGAGTCGTTGACAATAGAGATCGTGAAGGACGCTCTGGCCGAGCTGCGCGACGAGTACGAGAGGAGCGACCGGTCGTTTCAGATCTACAACCTGGGCGATGGATACCAGATCCTCACCCGACCGGAATACGCGCCCTACCTGGAGCGATTCGACTCCGTCCCGCGCACCTACGGTCTCTCCCCGGCCGCTCTGGAGACGCTGGCGATCATCGCCTACCGGCAGCCAATCAGCCGAGTGGAGATCGAGGACATCCGAGGGGTGGGCTCGACCACGGTTCTCCGGACGCTTCAGGAGTGGGAGCTGATCGACACCGTGGGACGGGGCGAGGGCCTCGGCCGGCCGCTCCTCTATGGAACGACCCAGCGGTTGCTGGATCACTTCGGCTTGAGGGACCTGGCCGATCTGCCGCGGCTCGAGGACTTGCCCGTGACCCTGCAGACCGAGCGCACGCTCGAGGTCCCGCCGGAGGCCGAGGTCGCCGACGTTGAAGCCGAGGCCGACGTGGAGGCCGCGACGGAGGCGCCGCCGGAGCCCGAGGCCGAAGCGCCAACGCCGCCGGAAGCCGAAGCGCCAACGCCGGCCGAGGCGACCCCGTCGCCCGATGATGGGCCTGGAGAGACCGACGACGCGGCACAGCCGGACACACAGGAGCCCGCCACCGTTTGATCGAGGAGACCAGGCTACAGAAGTACCTGGCCCGGGCGGGAGTCGCGTCGAGGAGGGCCTGCGAGGAGTTGATCGCCGCGGGCCGCGTCCGTGTGGACGGAGAGGTCGTCCTCCGTCCCGGCACCCGCGTGGGGCCGGAGAGCGTCGTCGAGGTGGACGGCCGGCGGGTCGAGCCGTCGTTGGCGCGCTGGATCGCGCTCCACAAGCCTCCCGGCTACGTATGCGCGAGAGAAGATCCCCAGAGGCGACCCACCGTGTACGACCTCTTGCCGGCCGACCTGCGCCCGCTGTTTCATGTCGGGCGTCTCGATATTATGAGCGAGGGTCTCCTGCTCCTCACGAACGAGGGGGAGGCCGCCCATCGGCTCCTGCATCCGAGCTCGGAGACGCCGCGCCGATACCAGGTGGTTCTTGTCGAGCCGCCTCCGGCCGACCTGACGGACCGGCTGCTGGCGGGAGTCGAGCTGGAGGACGGCCTCGCCGCCGCCGACGAAGCGCGGCTGGTTCCCGAGAGGGGCCGAAGGGGGGCTACGCTGCAGCTCGAGCTGCACGAGGGGCGAAACCGGGAGGTCCGCCGCATGATGAAGGCCCTGGGCGTGAAGATCCGGTCTCTGAAGCGGCTGGCCCTCGGGCCGATCGAGCTCGGCAGGCTTCGGCCGGGAGAGTGGAGAGATCTCTCCGAAAAGGAGATCGCCACGCTTCGTGGCGACCCGACAGGATGAGCACCGCGGACTCGACGGGCTGACTCGACATAGACAGAGGGGAGTGAAGTGTGGACATAGCTGATCGCGTCGTGGTGATCCTCGGCGGATCGGGGCTCGTCGGCTCGGCGATCGCGCGCAGACTGATTCCGATGAGACCCGCGCGAATCGTCATCGGCGGCCTCTGGGAGGAGGAAGCCCGGGAGGCCGTGGACGCGTTGCGAAGTGTGCCGGGCTCGGATGAGATCGAGATGATCCCCGAGTGGGGAGACATCTTCGTCCGGCGCGAGCACCGCGAGCGTTCGCGGCAGGAGATCCTCGACTCCGATGAGCTCCGGAGGGAGCTCGTCGACGACATTTTCGGAGAGTTGAACGAGGAGGCGTTCGAGAACTCCACCCTCTTCTCGCTGCTCCAGCGCCACCGCCCCCACATCCTCATCGACTGCATCAACACGGCGACCGCGATCGCCTACCAGTCGCTCTTCCAGTCGGCTCAGCGCCTGCGCGAGGCGGCGGCGGAAAAGCGGGTGTACGCCGCCGAGGTCGAGGCGCACCTGACGATGCTCTATCTGCCGCAGCTCATCCGGCACGTGCAGCTGCTACTGGAAGGGATGCGGCGAGCGAAGACTCGGGTCTACCTGAAGATCGGCACGTCGGGAACCGGAGGAATGGGCCTCAACGTCCCCTTCACGCACTCCGAGGAGCGTCCCTCCCGATTGCTGCTTGCCAAGGCGAGCGTGGCGGGCGCGCATTCGCTCCTCCTGTTCCTCATGGCGCGGACGCCGGATGCCGCGGTGGTCAAAGAGGTGAAGCCCACGGCCGCGATAGCGTGGCACAGCATCGCGTTCGGGCCGGTGCTGCGCGGCCGGCGGCCGATGCCGCGTTACGATGCGGTCTCACCGGTCGTCCTTGAGGAGGCGCTGGACCCACCGACCGAGGAGGTATGCGAGCGGCTGGAGGACGCGATCGAATCGGTCTGGCTGGACGCAGGCGAGAACGGCCTGTTCAGCCTCTCGGAGTTCGAGGCGATCTCCGAGCTCCGGATGATGGAGATCATCACGCCAGAGGAGATCGCCGAGACGACGATCGATGAGATCGTCGGGCGAGCGACCGGTCGGGACATCATCGCCGCTCTGGACGCGTCCTCCTCTGGGCCGACCTATCGCGGCGGCATGATGCGCGAGGCGGCGCTGCGGCGCATGGAGGAGCTGGAGGAGGAGCACGGCGTCCGGTCGATCGCTTTCGAGATGCTGGGCCCGCCGCGCCTCAGCAAGCTGCTGTTCGAGGCCGCCATACTGCGAGAGCTTTTCGATGACGTGCGATCGGTCGCGCGCCTGGACGAAAAGGAGACGGCCGAGCGAGCGGCGCAGCTCATCGAGACGGATCGCGACCTGCGCTCGAGCATCATCTCGATCGGGCTTCCGATCCTCCTGCCGGACGGAAGGCGGATGCTTCGGGGCCCGGAAATCAAGGTCCGGCCGCCGCCCGGAGAGCCGCTGCGCGACTCGCGTTACGCGAGCCGGGGTTGGGTGGATCTTCGCGCGGTGTCCTGGGTGAAATGGCGAGAGCGCTGCGCCGCCTTCGTGCGCGATCAGGTAGACGGCATGGGTGCCGAGCACGGGTCCGAGCGCGATTTGGATCCGCGTGCTCGAACGGGAGCGATCCGGCCGGGAGCGCTGGCCGCCTTCGTGTTCCGCGTCGAGGACAAGGGCGCTCGCGAGAGACGGTGAAGTGTTGGACGAGACCAGAAAGGGGCATCCGCCCATGGCTGTGATCGGATGACGGATCAAACGGGTCTGGCTGAGCGGCTGTCCGAGGCCGAGCTCGCCAAGCTGACGGGCGAGATCGGCGATGCCTCCGGGTTCCTGACGGACATCCGCGAGGCGGTGGCGGCCCGTGTCGTCGGGCAGCGCCGGATGGTGGATCGTCTGCTGATCGGACTCTTGACGGGCGGCCACGTGCTCCTGGAGGGCGTGCCGGGTCTCGCCAAGACGCTCGCGGTGCGCACGCTCGGGGACGCGCTCCACGTGACCTTCCGCCGGATTCAGTTCACGCCCGATCTTCTGCCGGCCGACCTGATCGGGACGTTGATCTGGGACGAGAAGACCCGCGAGTTCGTCCCGAAGCGCGGGCCGATCTTCAGCAACCTCGTCCTGGCCGACGAGGTGAACCGGGCACCCGCAAAGGTCCAGTCGGCTCTCCTGGAGGCGATGCAGGAGCGCCAGGTCACGCTTGGTGATACGAGCTACCAGCTGCCCCGTCCCTTCCTCGTCCTCGCGACGCAGAACCCGATTGAACACGAGGGCACGTATCCGCTTCCCGAGGCTCAGGTCGACCGCTTCATGTTCAAGGTCCACGTGGACTATCCGAGTCGGGAGGAAGAGCGTGAGGTGATGCGGCGGATGGTGACGGAGCGGCTGGAGCCGATCGACTCGGTCGTGCATCCGGAACAGATCCTGAAGGTCCGCGAGCGGTTGCCCGAGATCTACCTCGACGAGCGAATCGAGGACTACATCCTCGATCTCGTGCTGGCGACCCGGGACCCGGAGGCGGCCGGGCTCGCCGACGTCAAGGAGTGGATCGAGTACGGCGCTTCCCCTCGCGCGAGCATCTACCTGGCGCGCGCCGCGCGAGCCCACGCCTTTCTCGAGGGACGGCCCTTCGTGCTCCCCGAGGATGTGCAGCAGATCGCCCGGGACGTACTCCGGCACCGCATCGTGCTGACCTTCCAGGCCGAAGCGGAGCAGGTGACCTCCGAGGCCGTGTTGGACCGCCTGCTGGAGACCGTGTCCGTGCCGTGATCGGGCTGTGGCGTAAGAGCGCGATCCACGGCGATGAAACGACGGTTCGGAGCTCCGAGCTGGCGGCTCGGGCCCGCCGGCTCGAGCTGAGGGCGCGAAGGCTCGTCGACGGGCGCGCGCTCGGCGCGTACGACTCCGTCTTCCGAGGGCACGGGATCGAGTTCTCGGAGGTTCGCGCCTACCAGTCGGGTGACCCGTTCAGCTCGATCGATTGGAAGGTCACGGCTCGGATGGGCC
>JAUWDL010000143.1 GCA_030608825.1 Gemmatimonadales bacterium | reverse complement strand
CCAGCTGTCTCACGGCCGGTGTCGCTTCGGTCGCCCAGATGAGGGACATCCAGCTGCGGTCCGTGACCGCGACCCTGGAAGGGGGAATGAACATTCAGGGCATCCTTGGCGCCGACAACGACGTGCGAAACGGCTTTGACGGCATCAAGGTCACATACCACATCGACGCGGACGCCACACCCGACGACATCCGGGCCGTGGTCGCGCAGTCACAGAAGCGTTCGGCCGTGTACGACGTGATCACGAATCCGACCAACGTCTCGGTCGAGGTCAACTAGGCGCGGACGCCGGATCCCGGGACCAACTCGCGTGCACACCACCAGCGTCGTCATCGGTGCGGGCCACGCCGGTCTGGCCATGAGCCGCTGCCTCTCCGACCGCGCGATCGACCACGTGGTTCTCGAGCGAGGCGACGTGGCGAACTCGTGGAAGACCGAGCGGTGGGATTCGCTTCGGCTCCTCACTCCTAATTGGCAGAGCCGGCTTCCCGGCTTCGGCTACGAGGGCGAGGACCCCGATGGCTTCCGCGACATGGCTGAGACCATCGCATTCATCGAACGCTATGCGGAGGTGATCTCCGCGCCGGTGGAGACGCGCACTACAGTCACGTCGGTGCGGAGCGTGGACGGAGGCTACGAGGTGACGACCGACCGGGGTGTGTGGAGCGCGAGGACGGTGGTCATCGCCAGCGGCGCCTGTAACCTCCCGAACGTGCCCGCGCTCGCGGACGTGGTGCCGCCCGAGATCGCGACGCTCGCCGCCCTGGAGTACCGCAACCCCGACCAACTGGATGAAGGCGGCGTGATGGTCGTCGGCGCGTCGGCAACCGGGACCCAGATGGCCGCGGAGGTACAACGCTCCGGGCGGCCCGTCACGCTCTCCGTGGGTGAGCACGTGCGCGTCCCGCGGATCTATCGGGGTCTGGACATCAAGTGGTGGATGGACCGGTGCGGCGTGCTCGACGAGCATTACACCGAATACGACAACCTCGAACGCGTTCGGAACCTGCCCTCGCCCCAGCTCGCCGGGTCCGACGACCGCCGTACGGTCGACCTGAATTCACTGACGGACATCGGCGTGAAGCTCATCGGTCGTCTTGCCGGGATCAACGATGGCAACGCCCAGTTCTCGGGGTCTCTACAGAACCAGTGCGTTCTGTCCGACCTCAAGATGAACCGCCTGCTCGACCGGATCGACGAATGGGCGACCGAGAACGGGCTCGACGAGACCGTCGAGTCGCCGCACCGCTTCGAGCCGACCAGGTTCGAGACGTCGCCCCCGCTCGGACTGAGCCTCACGAGTGGCGAGATCCGGACGATCATATGGGCAACAGGGTTCCGACCCGACTACTCATGGCTCGATGTGCCGGTCTTGAACCGCAAGGGACGGATCCGACACGACGGCGGCGTAGCGGAAGCACCCGGCATGTATCTGATGGGCATCCCGTTCCTGCGGCGGCGCAAATCCAGCCTCATCGACGGTGCCGGAGACGACGCTCGCGACCTGAGCGCTCACCTGGCGTCTTTTCTGGACGGGCCGTCACGCAGCTGAGCAAGTCAGGAGCTCCAACATCAGCGCGTGAAGCGGCTTTCGGTACGGGCACCGCATCATGACCACCGGCTCGCCCCGTACGGAAATCCCCCACACGCTCGCGGGTGCCTCTCCCGACAGAGTTGAGAATCGTTCTCAACTAAATTAAGCTGCTTGCTTTCGCACCCCCGGGAGACGGGAAGGACGCGGCGTGTGACGCACTGCACCGTACAGGACGACACCACCCTCGACTCACCGAGAGAGGGACGAGTCGACGAGAGCCAGATACTCCTCGTCGGCAATCCCAACGTCGGCAAGAGCGTCCTGTTCCGGAACCTCACCCAGAGGTACGTGACCGTCTCGAACTACCCGGGGACGACGGTCGAGGTGGTTCGAGCCCGTGCGAACTTCGACGGCCGGGCCGCCACCGTCATCGACACGCCGGGTCTCAACGATCTCGTGCCGCGCAGCGAGGACGCGCGCGTCACGATCGACATCCTCCAGGAGAACCCGGACGCGACGGTCGTTCAGGTCGCCGACGCGAAGAACCTGCAGCGGGCGCTTCTGTTGACCCTGCAGCTCGCCGAGCTTCGGAGGCCCATGCTTCTCGTCCTGAACATGCTGGACGAGCTCGACGAACGAGGAGGGCGGATCGATTCGGCTCGGCTCTCGGAGATCCTGGGGATCCCGGTCGTGGAGACCGTGGCTCCGCAGGACCGCGGCACCGCCGAGCTGATCTCGGCGCTGGCCGAGGCGCGCCCCTCCACGCTGAACGGGGGGCCGCACGGCACCGCACGGACCAACGGGTCGGGCCAAGCACGAGCGCGACCGATCAGGCCGCTGCCGGTCGTGCCGCCCGAAGCCCACCCGGACCCGTACGAGGCGAACCGGCTTCGCCTGGAGCGGGTGAAGGGGATCCTCGCCGAGACCTACTCGATCTCGCCACCGGCCAAGCCATCCTTCAAGGTGCGACTCGGATTCTGGGCGATGCACCCCGTCAAGGGGCTCTTCTTCGTCGCCGCGGTCCTGCTGGCGGTGTTCTGGTTCGTGGGCTTGTTCGGTGCCGGGTCGCTCGTCGACGTGCTCGAGGTGGGCGGCTTCGAGCAGCGGCTGAACCCGCTGGCCATCCAGGCCACCGACAGGGTGCTGCCCTTCCCTCACGAGCATGTGCGAGAGCTGATCGTACAGCCGATCGCCCTTCCGCTCTCGCCGGCTCACGAGGTAGTGATCGGTACGCTGGAAAAGACGGCGATCGTTCCGGACTACACGATGCCTCCGGATGCGGCCCTGAGCCCCATCCAGGGTGTGTTCCGCTTCCTGCACGACTTCCTGGTCGGGAAGTACGGGGTCATCACGATGGCCCTCAGCTACGCCTTCGCGATCGTGCTGCCGATCGTCACCACCTTCTTTCTCGTCTTCAGCATGCTCGAGGACTCCGGGTACTTCCCGCGGCTGGCGATCATGCTAAACCGCAGCTTCCGCCGAATCGGCCTGAACGGGAAGGCCGTTCTGCCGATGATTCTCGGGCTGGGTTGCGCGACGATGGCCACGATGACGACGAGGATCCTGGAGACCCGCAAGGAGCGTCTGGTGACGACCATGCTCCTGGCGCTCGCCGTCCCCTGCTCGGCGCAGCTCGGCGTTCTCCTGGCCATGATGGCGACGCTCTCCCCGGTGGGTGCCATCGCGTGGCTGGGCCTGGTCGCGGGGATCCTGCTGGCCGTGGGCTGGCTCAGCGCCCGTGTCTTCGGGGGCGAGACGAGCGAGTTCATACTGGAGATTCCTCCGATCCGTCGCCCCCAGCTCTCGAACGTGATCGTGAAGACGCTGAGTCGGCTGGAGTGGTACCTGAAGGAGGTGATCCCGATCTTCGTCGTGGGCACGGCGGTTCTCTTCCTCCTGGACAAGCTCCGGCTTCTGGATTGGATCTCGAGGGCCGGCGAGCCGCTGATCTCCGGCTGGCTGGGGCTGCCCGCCGAGATGTCCAACGCCTTCCTGGTGGGCTTCATGCGCCGGGACTTCGGCGCCGTCTTCGTGCTCGACGCCGTGCAGGCGTCTGAGCCACTTCTCACGCCGCTGCAGATCTTCGTCGCCATGGTGACGATCACCCTGTTCATGCCGTGCGTCGCGACCTTCCTGATGATCGCCCGCGAGCACGGCACGAAGGCCGCGCTCCGCATGTCGGCGTTCATCTTCCCGTTCGCCTTTCTGGTGGGCGGGCTCGTCTACCGGCTCGGAAGATGGCTCCCCCTCTAGGCGCCGCGGAGCTGCCGCCGACCGCGCCGCCGGGTGCCCTGGTCACCTGCCCGATGTGCGGGTACGAGTTCGACCGGGATGACACGCTGTGCGGCCACGGCTGCCCGCTCGGCTCCCTCTGCAACCTCGTCCGCTGCTCCAACTGCGAGTACGAGTTCCCGGATGCGCCGCGCCGGAGATCGTGGCTCCGGAAACTCCTGTCGCGCTCGAAGAGGCCGGAGCGCCTGCCCCCGGACGTGCGGGCGGTGAGCTCGCTCGCCCCCGGCGAGGCCGCCAGGGTGGTCTGCCTGGGTGAGCGAAATGGCTCTCGCTACGGGACGCTGTCGGTCTTCGGCCTCGTGCCCGGCGCGGAGGTGACGCTCATCCAGAGCCGGCCCGCCTGTGTCGTGAAGATCGGCGAGACCGAGCTCGCCCTCGATCCGGAGATCGCCGCAGATCTGCTCGTGAGACCCGCCGACTGAGCCTCGGTCCGCTCGATTACATCTTCTGCCAGTCGTCCGATTGCTCGAACGCCCAGGCGGCGCGGTAGATGGTCCCCTCCTCGTGCTGCCCTCCGACGAGCATCAGCCCGACCGGCAGATCGCCGCTCATCCCGCAGGGCAGAGACAGAGCCGGGTGGCCCGTGATGTCGAACTGCTGGGTGTTCACGAGCATCTCGAGGCCGCGCTGTATCACCACCGCGCGGGGTGCGTCGGGCGGAGGCAACGGCGGCGCGACCATCGGCGTGGTCGGCATGAGGAGGAGGTCGAAGCTGGAGAGCACATCGTCGTAAGCTGCCCGAAGCTGTCGCCGCAGGTTGGTCGCCTTCGCATAGTAGCGCCCCCGGTAGCGCCAGAGACCGTACTGGCCCATCAGCATGAAGAGCTGGAGCGTCTCGGAGAGCTCCCCGGTTCGCTCCCTCCATCCCTCGCATGCGTCGCGGAGGCTCAGCACTGCGAGGCCCTGCTGGTTCTGGCCGAAGCCGTAATCCCACATCATCTGTCGCACGGCACCCTCGGTGGCAATCGGGATGAAGATCGCGGCGCCCGCCGGGTGCATGGGAATCGAAACCTC
>JAUWDL010000167.1 GCA_030608825.1 Gemmatimonadales bacterium | reverse complement strand
GCCCGAGCCCTCCTGACCGCGCCGAGC
The DNA here is from genome assembly GCA_030608825.1 of Gemmatimonadales bacterium. Lineage (GTDB taxonomy): Bacteria > Gemmatimonadota > Gemmatimonadetes > Palauibacterales > Palauibacteraceae. Next base: position 4,516 of record JAUWDL010000167.1, on the reverse strand, counting down.
CGCGTCATGTTGCTACCGGATTCTCTGGATGAGTGGGGGCGAGCATACGGTACGCGCCGCGCCGCTCCGCTTTCAGGCGACCACGACGAGAGGCTTGCCCGATCCCTCCGCTGGTTCGTTCGCGCGGACACGCTCTGGCTCGTTTGGGCGGCAGGCTCTACCCGGGTCGGGGTCGCGCTTTTCGCCGACGGCGACAGCCTGACCGGACGAGCCATCTCCCTCCGAGCCGACTCCGCGCAGGGGACGGCGGCGGCCGGAGCGTGGAAGATCAACTGCTCCACCTTCGAGCGGGACGGAGCTCTCGCCAGACCTCGCCGATAGCTGCGTCGGTAGCCTCGTTGTTGACTTCGCCGGTCGCCTCGTCGTTAGCGGCCGAGGGCGCACGTCCACGCTTCGCACGTTCGCTACTCGCACCCCTATGTCAGCGGACCTCTCGACCCCGTATACTCCGCCGTTCGGGATTTCCGCGCCTCACTTGAGGTAAAAACAACGCTCGAAACGGAGGAGTCCATGAGGAAGCTGTGCGCAGTTCTTCCGGTCTTCACGCTCTTCGCCGGCCTGTCGACTCCGGCGGTCGCTCAGGAGGGAGAGTCGTGGGAGACCCAGGAGACGGTCTATGCCGTCACGCTTATCCGGGTGCACCCGAACATGGATGAGCAGTACCTCAACAACCTGAAGCGAACCTGGGTGACGGGTGTGGAGGCGGCGATAGCGGAAGGTTTGACGACCGACTACAAGGTCTTTCAGACCCTCCAGACCAACGACCGGGGGTACAATCTCCTCCTCGTCACCGAGCACCCGAATCTGGCTTCCTTCGACGCGACGGCCGAATGGCGCGCCAAGATCCAGCGGATCGGTGACGCCGTCGAAGAGATGATCAGCGAGCAGGAGACCGATCGAATCACGAGCACCGTCTACCCCAAGATCCGTGATATCATGAGCTCAAAGCTCATGCGCGAGATCAAGTTCATCGACGAGTAGCCCGAAGTCCCAGACCGGCGCGGGAATCCCGAACTCCCAAGCCCGGTCCCCCGCCACTTGACGCGATCCGTACGGTGACGTATGGTTGGCGTGAGGGACGGAAGCCCGTGCGGTCGACGGTGAAGCGTCTTGGGGGACTGCTAATCGCTCCGGGCTCGTGCGGGTCTTCCGATCCTCTCCTCTGACCTTCCCTATTCGCCCAGTAGCGCCTGCACCTCGGAGACGACGACGGGAAGAACGGCTTCGACCGCTTCGGTCATCGAGCCGCCGACCGAAACGACATCTGCAGCCTCCACAGCGACGATTACGACCTCTTCAGCGACGGGAAGGCCCATCGCACGCCCGGCTTGCAGAGCCTCGAACAGGCCGACGTAGTGAGCGGAGGTCCCGGGACCCGCCTTCCAGTCCTCATTCTCCTCGATGATGTATATGGTCCCGGGCGCCGCTCGGCCCGTGACGACGGTGTCGACGACGACAAGGCGCCGAACGCCCTGAAGGTGGTCGAGCAAAGCGAAGCCCGATTCAGGGGTCTCCACGATGTCGACGCTCGAGCGCCCGCGGTCGCCCAGCTCGCGGCGTAGCGCACGGGCCACCCGGAAGCCGAGCGCATCATCGGCGAGGAGGTCGTTCCCGAGGCAGAGCACCCTGACGTCCAGCGGATGCGATGTGTCGGGAAGCGGTTCGGAACGAACCGGCTCGGCAGGCCGCATGGGAGCGTCCGCTCAGGGCCGTTCGCGGGAGACGGTACCATCCGAATCGCGGCGGAGTCGCTCGACGATCCCGCCGTCCGGGCCCCGCACACATAGCAGGAGCGGCATGCTGCCGGGCAGCGAGTGGCTGGCGCAGGCGTTACAGGGGTCGTACGCGCGGAAAGCCATCTCCACCATGTTCAGGATGCCGTCGGAGACCTCACCGCCCGAGATCAGTCCCTTGGCCGCCTTGTCCACGCTCATCGCGATGCGGGCCGCGTTGTTCTGGGTGGCGACGATCAGGTTCGCCTTCTCGACGATTCCCCGGTCATCCGTGCGGTAGTGGTGGAAGAGCGTCCCTCTCGGCGCCTCGACGACTCCGATGCCCTCCACGGGCGTTTCGGTGGGCAGGGTGCGCACGTCCGGGTTCGTCAGATCCGGATCGTCCGCCAGCTCCTTCAACCGCTCCGCGGCGTAGAGGAGCTCGACGACCCGGGCCCAGTGGTTGGCCAACGTGTGATGGACCGGCTTGCCGCCCAGGGTCTCGAAGAACTCCTCGTAGGCCTCCTGGGCCAGCGGCGTGGCCATCCCGTCCGCGACGTTGAGGCGGGCCAGCGGGGCCACCGCGTAGATTCCGCTCTCCGGTCCATCCGTGAAGCCCCGCCAGCCCACCGGCTTGAGGTAACAGAACTTGACGAAGCTCCATGGCTCGACGTGTTCGGCGACCCAGTCGAGGTAATCGGGTGCGGCGAAAGTCGTGAGTTCCTGTCCTTCCGGTGAGACCACGCGGATCCCACCCTCATAAAAGTTGACCCGGTTGTCATCGTCCACGAGTCCCATGTAATAGGTCCGGTGGGTGAAGTCATCCGAAGTGATCAGCTCCACGTACTCCTCGTTCGACAGGACGACATCGCGAAAGAGCTGCAGGGTGAACTTGCCGAACTCGACGGCCTCTGCAGCCACCTCCTGCAACTGTCCTTGCAGGTCTTTCGTGACGTGCTTGGCCACGCCTCCCGGAAGCCCGAGCACGGGATGGATGACCTTGCCGCCGATGGCGGCGATGATCTCCTGACGAAGGCGCCGGCGCATCGCGATCACCTGCTGACCGATCTCCACGCCGACCTTGCCGATGACGCCCAGCACGTTGCGCTCGGCGGCGGGGGCGGTGGGTCCCACGATGAAATTGGGACCGCCGAGGAAATAGAAGTGGAGGGCGTGGTCCTCGGTCATGAAGGCCGAGTAGACCAGCTCCCGGATCTTCTTGGCCGTCGCCGTCGGCTCCACGCGGTAGAGGTGATCCAGCGCCTTGGTCGCCGCCATGTGGTGGGCGGTGGGGCAGACGCCGCAGATGCGGGAGGTGATCTGTGGCATCTCCTCCGCCGGCCGGCCCTCGACAAACTTCTCGAATCCCCTCAGCTCGGGGATCTGGAAGTAGGCACGCTCGACCTCGCCCGCCTGGTCGAGGAAGATGTCGATTTTCCCATGTCCCTCGAGGCGCGTGACCGGGTCGATGGTGATGCGGCGCCGGGTGTACGCGGCGCCGGCGCGCTGGGAACCTTCTCTCCAGGCGCCCTCGAGCCCCTCGTGCTGATCCGACATCGTTCTATGTCTCCAGGCTCTTTCTAGCTCAATGTTTTCCGCCGCAGAAGCGAGGCGGGAAGGCCGTAGCGGTAAAAGGTCCCGACCGGATCCGGGATGCCGTCCAGGATCCGGTCGATCGCCTCCTCGTCGTCGCTGCCGATCAGGGAGGCGATCCCCGAGATCGCCTTGCCCCCTTGATCCAGGACCCGGCTCGTCGGGCCGGAGCACCCGCTGCAGGGCATGTTGCCGCACACGCAGGCGGCGGCGCAGCCCGCGCGCGTGGCTGGACCCAGGCAAAGCAGACCCTGGGCGAGCAAGCAGGTCTCCTCATCGATCAGGACCTCGTGCGGCCGCTTGAACTCGGTAATGGCGAGATCGAGGGGTTTCGACTCCCTGCGCGGGCATTCCTCGCAGAGCGCCTTGTCGGGAGCCAGCACGGTGCCTTTCGGCGGAAGATCTCCGGACAGCAGGGTCGCCACGGCCTGCTGGATCACCTCCGGATGCGGCGCACAGCCGGGAATCGCGTAGTCGACGTCGATCACCTGATCCAGCGACCGCACGGTCTCGTAGAAGCCCGGCAGATGCAGGTCGTGTCCGTTCTGTCGGCTACGGAGTCTCGGAAGCGTGCCCTCCGGGTTCTCCGTGCTCGGCGATTCCAGGTAGGCCGCCCGGTAGATCCCGTCGCGGCTGTACAGGTTCGCCAGGCCCGGTATGCCGCCCAGCTGCGAGCAGGCGCCGAAGGCGACGACCACCTTCGACTTGCGTCGCATCAGGGCGGCCATCTCTTCCTGCTCGGTCGTTCGGATCGCGCCGTTGATGAACGAGGCCAGGATGGACCCGTCGGGCATGGCCTCGATGTCCTTCCGCTTGAAGTCCATCGCCACGGGCCACATCACGATGTCGACGGCCCCGACCACGTCGAGGAGGCCCTCGGCGAGGTCGATGACCGCCTCCTCGCAGCCGCCGCAGGAGGCGCACCAGTAGAATGCGACCTTGGGCTTACCTTCGGGCTGTGTCATGGGACCGTCACCTCCTCGGCGGAAGCATCTCCGGCAAACGCCGCTCCGGGCGACGCCTCTCCGGCGATCTCGAGGCTCGGGAGCTCAGCGGCCGAATCCGCCTCCGCGCTCGAGAACGCCTCGGCCGGCACGCTCAGCCGAAGTGGGCCGAGCACTCGGAGATCCGCGACCATCCCGTCCACGACCCGACGGAGCCGGTCAGCCTCCGAGGCGGAGATCCACTCCAGGCGCAGACGCTCCCGCTCG
>JAUWDL010000310.1 GCA_030608825.1 Gemmatimonadales bacterium | reverse complement strand
TTCGCGTACTGGGCCTCGCGGCCACGGTGACGGTGGTGGTCCTGATCACCGCCGCGGCGCGCCGCGAGCTCAAAGCGATCGACGCCGAGGTCGGCCGGTCGCCCGAGGTGGCGGGTGCCTGATCCACCCAGTCCTCAGTTGGGCTCAGAGTCCCGGAGCTTGGCGGCTTGGCACCCATCCTTGATCGTGGACCGCAAGACCTCCCGGTCGGTCATCGTGCCCAAATCGTACACCGCTCCATCGGGGGCCCCGGATTCAAGCCAGCGGCGGACGATCAGGCTGATCACCATCTCATCGGGCTGGAGGATCGAATCCATGCGCAGCTCTCGCACGCGGACGGCGTAGCAGGCGTCCGAGACGGCGTTTCGCCACCTCCGGGGTCCGGTGCTGGCGACCTTCATCGGCAGGACGCGTCCGGCCGCCACCGGCAGGAAGACCCTGCGCTCCGGCTCGGAGTGCGGCAGGATGGCGAGAAGAGATCGCTGTCGGGAGGGACGTTCGAGAACGCTCCGGTAGGTCTCCAGCTCGTCCAACCATTCCAGCCGCCGCGTGGCTGGAGGTTCGCGACCTGCATGGTCTCCGTCGGCCGCCCCTCCGGAATCGGCCACCAGGCGCGACCGCAGCTGGCGGGCGCGTTCGACGTCCGAGAGGAACTCGATCGCTTCGCGGACGCGATCCCGATAGTCGTTGATCCCCTCGACGCCGATGCAGGGAGCCGGGCACGTACCGATCCCGTAGCGGAGGCAGGCGGGTCCGTCCACGTCTGGCCGGATCGAGCCGGCGCAGCTGCGAAGCCCGAAGAGATCTTCAACGAGCCGGGAGATCTCGAGCGGAACGAACCGGCCGGCATAAGGGCCGAAGTATCGAGCGGTAGGACTTCGGACGGCCCGGACGACGCGGGGTCGTGGGAAGGGGACGCCCTGGTCGATCTCCAGGTACCACCCGCGCCAGCTGTTCTTGATCGCCCGGTTGAAGCGCGGGCGGTGATTCAGGATCGCTCGCGCCTCCAGGAGTCGAGCCTCGAGATCGCTGCCCGTTTGTCGGTAGGAAACGGCACGCGCCAGAAAGGCCAGGTCGGCGAGGCGGCCGTTCGGGCCGCCACCGTAAAAATAGCCGCGAACGCGTCGCCGCAGGTTCACGCTCTTCCCGATGTAGAGGGGCTCGCCCGTTCCGCTCAGGAAGCGGTAGACGCCCGGCGACGTCGGTAGATCAGGAGGCACCCATCCGGGAACGGGCGAGGATCGCGGCATTCGAGGCTGTGTCGTCCGTTACGGATCGGCAGACAGCGGGACGGGCCAAAGTGAATGGGACGGGAGGTTCGGCGCCAGGGGAGCGCCGGCCGCAGCTCCTTGCAGGCTCGCGCCGGGGGGTGGGGGAGGAGAGTCCGGTCCGGGGTCGACCCGAGCCTCAGAGAATCTCCAACCAGTCCACCGTGGCAGCCGGCTCCGGGGCGCGCAGCGACTCGGCCATCTCGTCGAGTCGCTCCTTGAGCGATCCTGCTTGCTTCCTCGCCGCCGCTCCAGCTTCGCGCTCGGCCTTCTCGATCGTGCTGGTCTGCGACTGTACGCGAGGTGTCTTGTGGTCCATCGCCTGCACCATCTTCACGAACGCCCTCACCAGCCCAGGGTGAAAGTAGCCTTCAGTCCGCTCCGCTACGAATCGCAGAGACTCCTCGGCGCTCATCGGTGGTCGAAACGGGCGACGTGTCCGGAGGGCGTCGTAGACATCGCAAACCTGGACGAGTCGACTGACGGGGTGCGGCTCGCGCTCGTACAGCGTCGAGGGGTAGCCTCGACCATTCGTGCCCATGTGGTGCTCGTAGGCCACCACCGCCGACAGGCAGCTACTGTCGGATGACTCCAGGAGGAGCCTGCAGCCCTCAACCGTGTGCGCCTCGATCACCTTCCGTTCTTCGGGTGTAAGCACCCCCGGCTTGTTGAGGATCTCGTCGGGGGTCTTTGTCTTCCCGATATCGTGAACGAGGGCGGCTTCACCGATCTGCCGGATCTCGTCGGGTCGACAGCCGAGGTGCTCGGCAAACGTCATCGACAAGATCGCGACGTTCATGCAGTGGATCGCGGTGTACTGGTCACGGGACTTGATCGCGATCAGCCCGGAGCCGGTGCGCTGAAGGCTGTCCATCGTCAGCGCCAACGACTCGATCGCCAGCCGCACCTCCGCAGCCGGCAGCCGCTCCTGGCTCGCGGCCTCAGCGTAGACCAGCCGCACGGTGTCGAGCTCCTCCTCAAGCTTCACCGGCTCGTCGGCAGAGGCCTCATCGTCTTCCCATGCGGGCTCGACACGCACCGTAAGAGTCCCGATCTGGATGTTCGGAAACTTCCGTACTCCCGATTCCAGGGGCTCGGGGTCCGAGCCTATCAAGCGTGAGCTGGCATGTTCGGCGAAGGCGTCCAGCTCCTCGGGCCGGAGGCCGGGCTGGATCTCGAGGCGCTGGATGCCCGCCTCGTAAAGACGGCTGCCGAGATCCCAGGACCGCAGGTCACGAAGTTCCCGGTTGCCGTACAGCACGACGTCATCCAGAAAGGAGAAGGTGGGCCCGCCGTGCTTTAGAACGCATGACAGATCGCTCCAGCAGCTGTCCAGAGCTTCCACGCGGGCCGGGTGGTTCTTCGGGTAGAGGCTGACGGCCGACGTTAAGTCGTTCAGCGAGGTCAGGAACTCGGCCGCTTCGGCGGCGGCGGCGGAATGCTCTCGTGGAGTCATCGTGACTTGCTCCGTCCCCGTCTTGCACGCCCGCGCCGGCGCAGAACGCTCTTGGCACGGGGGTCATCAGCCCATGAGGACCGGAGTATCTGGCACGCCTCGATCGCCACGGCCGACACGTGTTCTGGCTTGCGCCAGAATGCCAGTCCCCGTTTCTGCATGGCGAGTCGGAGGAGGGCTTCGATCGCATCCTCTCGGCGCATGCTGGCCAATGCCCTGGTGGCGTGTACCCTGATCTCTCTCGAATTTCGAGTGTCCAGCGCCAGCTCGACGATTCTGGGGACCTCGCCA
>JAUWDL010000144.1 GCA_030608825.1 Gemmatimonadales bacterium | reverse complement strand
GCATAGTCGTTGTCCGGCACGAAACAGATCTCGAACGATTCCGGCTTGTCGGCGGTCGACAGCCCGAGAGCACGCGCCTTCCGCCGCACGGCGCTCTTGTCCATCTCCCCGATAGGCAGGAACAGCCGCTCCAGCACCTCGCGAGGGATCCCCCACAGGAAGTACGTCTGATCCTTGCGGTCGTCTTCGGCCCGGCAAAGACGCGCCGTCCCGTTCGTCCGCTCCACGCGCGCGTAGTGGCCCGTGGCCAGGTACTCGCAGCCGAGCAGGTCGGCGCGCACCACCAGATCACGGAACTTGGTGAAGCTGTTGCAGCGGACGCACGGGATCGGTGTCCGACCCGCCGCGTACTCCGAGACGAAGTCGTCGATCACGTCCCGCGAGAAGCTCTCCTCGACATCGAAGACGGTATGGGCGACGCCGAGTCGGGCGGCGACGGACTTGGCGTCGGAGATTCCCTCGAGTCCGCAGCAGGTCCGAGTCGGGCCGGTAACGTCGCCGTAGCAGAAGGTCTTCAGGGTGACGCCGACGACCCGGTACCCGCGCTCACTCAGGAGAGCGGCGGCGACGCTGGAATCCACGCCTCCCGACATGGCGGTCAGGACCGAGCCGGTCGACATGGGTCTCATGGGCCTCTCCGCTTCAGACCTGCGCGGCGATCCGCGACGTCGCGCGGACCATGGCCTCCGCGGCGATATCCACCTCGTCCGAGGTCGTTTCCGGACCGAAGCTGAGACGCACCGTCGCGTACTCCTCGTCTTGGCCCAGACCCATCGCCCCCAGGACGTGCGAGCCGGCCGCAGAGCCGCTGCTGCACGCCGAGCCGCCGGAGACCGCCACGCCCTCGAGGTCGAGCGAGAGCAGGAGCGCGCCGGCATCGCAACCGGGCACGCCGACGCTCAGCACGTGTGGTAGCCGCCGGTCGGCGCCGGCCGCGTGCACGACGAGGTTCGGGACGCGGTCGCGGAGCCGAGACTCGAGGCGCTCACGCATCTCGCGCCAGGCCGGGGCCTTTTCCTCGCGATGCTCCGCCGCCAGACGCGCCGCACAGGCGAACCCCGCTGCCGCCAACGGGTTCTGCGTGCCCGGCCACAGCGCCCTCTCCTGGCTTCCGCCGAAGGTCAGTGGCTGCAGATCCACGCCCTCGCGGCAGAACAGCAGTCCGATGCCGACGGGACCGCCGAGCTTGTGGGCCGTGGCCGTCAACAGGTCGACGGGGATCCGGTCGAGCGACACGTCCTCCTTGCCGTAGGCCTGCACGGCGTCCGTATGCAGAAGGGCGCCGCTCTCGTGAACGAGCCGCTCGATCTCGGCCATCGGCTGGACCGTCCCGACCTCGTTGTTCGCCCACATGATCGAGACGAGCGTGGGCCGCCCTGCCGCCTCGGCGAGCGCCCGCTCGAGGTCCGCGAGCCGCACCGCGGCTGAGACGTCCACGGGCAGCAGTCGGACCTCCGCGCCCTCGGCGCCGGCTCGCTTCGCCGCCTCGAGACATGCCTTGTGCTCCACTTCGGAGAGGATCAGGCACGGCCCCTGCTCGAGGTTCGCACGCGCGAAGCCCAGGACCGCCAGGTTGTCGGATTCCGTTCCGCCGCCCGTGAAGCAGATCTCCCGCGGCCGGCACCCGAGCAGCTCGGCGAACTCCGCCCGGGCGTCCTCGAGACGCTCGTGAGCCCTTCGGCCGTACGCGTGCGCGCTGACGGGGTTGTAGCCGCAGTCGCGAGCCGCCTCCATGGTGGCCCAGACCTCGTCGCGCATCGGCGACGTCGCCGCGTGATCGAGGTAGATCGCGTCGGACTCCTGCCGTGTGTTCGTCATGGGCTACGATATCCGTGGTGCCGCCTGGGGTTCCGGCGCCCCATCCCACCAATGCGCCGTACCGGCATTCCGTTTCCCAGGTTTCCCTCGCGGTTCGGGCGCTCTAGGTTACACAATGTAGGTCGAAAGAAGTCCGCAACTCGATCGCTCGTAGAGGATTATGCCCGGAATCCCCGTTCCAGAGTCGGCTCTTCCCCCTCGTGCCGCCCGCGTGTTTCGCGCGACCGTGCACGGGCTCCCCTTCGGCGACCGGACCCGCCACCTCACCCGGATCCGCTCCGGTGAGCCGCTCATGCTCTTGCCGGATCCTCCGGGCTCCCCGACCGGGCGCGTCTGGGTACACCTGACGGCGGGAGACGTGGTGGGGCACCTTCCGAACGAGATCTGCAGCTGGCTCGGGCCCTGGATGCACCGAGGCGGTCGAGCGAGGATCCGGACGCTCCGAGTGGGAGACGAGAGCGTTCCGAGCTGGAAGCGCCTTCTCGTCGAGGTGAGCTGCGGATGACCCTCTCACCCGAGGCCTGAGCCAGCCGCTCCGAAGACCGGTCGGCCTGCCGCCGAAGAGGACCTACAGCGACCGAACCGGACCTACAGCGACTGAACCGGCATCTCGACGATGTCATCGATCCGGACGGTCTCCTCCGTATGGAACGGCTCGCCGTAGGGTGACCGGATGAGCGAGCCGTAGTGGCGGCCCTGCGTCTCGACGAGCTCGTACAAGGGCTGACCGGTGGGGAAGATCTCCCCGGCCGCGTCCGCCCCATCGAACTGGGAGGCGAAGCAGCGGATCGCCTCCATCTTCCGGCGGAAGTGCTCCTCCTCCAGATGGACGACGAAGGTCGGCTTGACGGGGTCCTCCCGATAGCTGAGCGCGTAGAGGACCTTCCGAGGCTTGTGGGCCGGCGGCTCCGGCGGTCCGAAGCGCTTCAGGCCGGCGAGGAAGGCGGCATCGCGGCCGAGCTCGGCCGCGACCCGGTGGTCTGGATGGCGGCCTCTGAAGTAGGGGAGGATGAGCACACGTGGCCGCAGCTCCCGGATCATCGTCGCGAGGCGCTCGCGGTTCTCCTGGTTGTTGAACAGGCCCGCGTCCGGTAGGCCGGCGTTCAAACGAACCGTCAGGCCCAGCACGTCGGCCGCCCTAGCCGCCTCCTCGGCCCGCAGCGCCGCCGAGCCCCGTGTCCCCATCTCGCCTTCGGTAAGGTCGATGACGCCGGTCCGGTACCCCTGCTCCACGCACCGCACCAGCGTGCCGCCGCAGGTGAGCTCCACGTCGTCGCGGTGGGCGGCGATCGCCAGGACGTCGACGCCGCGATCGCTCACGTCAGGGGCCTCGCCGTGCGGGCGGCGCCCATGCTGCCGACAAGCCGCGTCGCAGCAAGCCCGGCCAAGTCCTACTCGTAGCTCAACGCCTCGACCGGATCGAGGCGGGCGCCGCGGGACGCCGGGAAGAGACCGAAGCCGACCCCGGTCAGGGCGGAGGCGGCGAGCGCGACGATGATGGCCCACAGCGGAGCTTCCGCCGGGATGGGCGTCCAGCGGTTCAGCCCCCACACGATCGCACCGCCCAGGAAGAGGCCGGAGAGACCTCCGATGAGCGTCAGCGTCGAGGCCTCGACGAGGAACTGCCACAGGATGTCGCGCCGCCGGGCGCCCATCGATTTCCGGAGCCCGATCTCGCGCGTTCGCTCGGTCACCGAGATCATCATGATCCCGATCACGCCCACGCCGCCGACCATCAGGCCGACGCTCGAGAGGGCGACCATCACGGCGAAGAGCACGCCCGTGAGCTGGTTCCACAGATCCATCACCTGGTCCTGCGTGATGAGGGCGAAGTTGGATTCCTGACCTGGGGAAAGTCCTCGGAGCGTCCGCATCCGCGCCTCCACGGCGTCGAGAGCCTCTTCGAGGGTGACGCCGGGGTTCGGCCTGACGGCGAAGCCGATGAGCCGATCCCAGATGTCCAGGTCCTTGTAGGCCGTGGGGAAGGGGATGAAGACGTAGTGCGTCGCTAAGCTCGCGAACAGGTTGGGCGGCGGCCGGTAGACGCCCACGACCCGGAAGGGGGCGTCGCTCGCGCCGGTGACGCCGATCCCCGGGCTCGAGATCACGAGGTCCTGCCCGACCGGGTCGCGTCCCCCGAACAGGTCGAGCGCCGCCGCGGAGTCGATAACCGCCACGTTCCGCGCGCGGTAGCTCTCGGTTGCGGTAAACCAACGACCGTCGGTCAGGTCGCCGTTGTCGAACTCGAGATAGGAGTCGGTGACCGCCACCAGCGCGATCTCGACGCGCTCCGACCCCCCGCGCGCCTCGAAGCCGGACTGGGATAGGTCGGCGTACTCCCAGACGTCCTGTATCTCCGGGAGGTTGGCCAGGTCGCGGGCCCAAGCTGGATCGAGGGGCGGATTAGTCATGAAATCCGACTCCTCATCGTCGTACCCGGTGCTGATATCGAGGCCGAAGGACGCATGGACGACGTAGAAGGTCGTGACCCCTCGGGAGGAGATGGCCTCCGTGAAGCTTCCGTTGACGCCCTGAATCACGGCCGCGATGACCATGACGACGAGCACGCCGATCGCGACGCCCAGGATGGTGAGGCCGCTCCGCACCTTGTTCGCGCGAAGCGCCGACAGCGCGATGCGGATCCCCTCGTCCAGCGCCGTCAGCCAGTTCACTCGCCGCCTCCCTTCCTTGACCGAGGATCCCTCCGACCCGGCCCTCGGGCGTACTCGCCGGCCGATCGGGCCGGACTACTCGTAGCGCAACGCATCGATCGGGTTCAGACGGGACGCTCTCCGAGCCGGGTAGATGCCCGAGGAGAGTCCGACCAGGAGGCCCAGGGCGATGGCCGTCGCCACCGCCCAGGGCGGGATGGAGGCCGGCAGGGGACTGAGCCGCTCGACGACCTTCCCGAGGCCCAGGCCGAGGAGGATCCCTAGCGCCGCCCCGAGCAGGGAGATGAAGGACGACTCGGCGAGAAACTGCAGCATGATGTCGCGTTGCGTGGCCC
>JAUWDL010000342.1 GCA_030608825.1 Gemmatimonadales bacterium | reverse complement strand
GAAGAGCGGACCGGCCAACCGGCACTGAACGTCTTCCGGCAGGCGGTGTCGAACGCCCGGCCGGTGCTGGAGGTTCGCAGCCGCCGGGTTGGCGGCGCCACCTACCAGGTGCCGATAGAGGTTCGACACGGGCGCAGGGATGCGCTGGCCCGCCGGTGGCTCGTGCAGTTCGCCCGCGGCCGGCCCGGAAAGACGATGGCCGACAGATTGGCCGGCGAGCTGCTGGATGCCAGCCGCGGCGAGGGCGGAGCCGTTCGGAAGAAGGAGGACGTCCACCGGATGGCGGAAGCCAACAAGGCGTTCGCTCACTATCGGTGGTAGGCGCGCTGGGCGAGGCGTCACGGGTTCCGCTCCGACGAGCTGCGCGCTTTGGGCGCGAAGCCTCCTCGCTGCGCTGCGGGGTCTCCGCACCGTCGCGCGAGGCTCGCTTCGCGGATCCCCGCGACGCCTCAACGCGGCCAATCGGTAGTGAGCAGGGCCGGGCAGTGGGTGTGAGAGACGGGCTGGGAACGAGAAAGATGGCAGAGGCCAGATAGAGGGCAGATAGGCAGATAGATGGAGAGGCGGACGCCGCTGGAGCGGCTGAGAAACATCGGCATCATGGCGCACATCGATGCCGGGAAGACCACGACCACCGAGAGGGTCCTGTACTACACGGGCCGGCTCCATCGGATGGGCGAGGTGCATCATGGCGACGCCACGATGGACTGGATGGAGCAAGAGCAGGAGCGCGGCATCACGATCACGGCGGCGGCCACCACCTGCCTCTGGGAGAAGGACGACGAGCAGTACCGCATCAACATCATCGACACGCCGGGCCACGTGGACTTCACCGTGGAGGTGGAGCGAAGTCTCCGCGTGTTGGACGGTGCTGTGGCTCTCTTCTGCGCCGTGGGCGGTGTCGAGCCCCAGTCCGAGACGGTCTGGCGTCAGGCCGATGGCTACGCGGTCCCGCGCCTCGCCTTCGTGAACAAGATGGACCGCGTCGGCGCGGACTTCGAGAACGTCGTCCAGATGATGCGCGATCGGCTCGGTGCCAGGGCGCACCCGATTCAGTGGCCACTGGGCGAAGGCGAGCTCTTTACCGGCGTCATCGACATCGTTCGCCAGATCGAGATCGTCTACGACGAGGACTCGCTCGGAGCCACCTGGGAGGAAGGCCCGATACCGGACTCGATGCAATCGAAGATCGGCGAGCTCAGGCACGATCTGATCGAGGCGGCGGTCGAGTACGATGAGGAGCTTCTCGAGAAGTACCTCGACGGCCAGGAGCTGACCGAGGATGAGGTTCGACGCGCGATCCGGAAGGCCACGCTGGCTGGCAGCTTCACGCCGGTTCTGCTGGGTTCCGCGTTCAAGAACAAGGGCGTCCAGCAGCTCCTGGATGCCGTTGTGGACTACCTGCCGTCGCCCTCCGACGTGCCTCCGATTCGTGGGCATCTTCCCCAGCAGGACGAGCACTTCGAGACGAGGGAGGCGTCGGACGACGCGCCCTTCTCGGCGCTCGTCTTCAAGATCGCTACGGATCCGTACGTGGGGAGGCTGACCTACTTCCGCGTCTACTCGGGCCGGCTGGAGGCCGGAAGCCACGTGCAGAACACGACCCGGGACAAGAAGGAGCGGGTCGGCCGCCTCCTCCAGATGCACGCCAACAAGCGAGAGGAGCGCGAGGTCGTGTACTCGGGCGATATCGCTGCGGCGATCGGCCTCAAGTTCAGCAAGACCGGCGACACACTGAGCGACCGGAAACACCCGATTGTCCTCGAGTCGATGAGCTTCCCCGAGCCGGTGATCCGGGTGGCGATCGAGCCGAAGACGAAGATCGACCAGGACAGGCTGGCCGAAGCGTTGCAGAAGCTGGCCGAGGAGGACCCCACCTTCCGCGTCCACACGGACCCGGAGACCGGACAGACGATTATCAGCGGGATGGGCGAGCTACACCTCGAGATCATCGTCGACCGGCTGCAGCGCGAGTTCAAGGTGAACGCGAACGTGGGTCGGCCGCAGGTCGCCTACCGGGAAACGATCCGCAAGCCGGTCAACAAGGTCGAAGCCAAGTTCGTCCGACAGACCGGTGGACGCGGCCAGTACGGACATGTGGTGATCAATGTCGAGCCGACGGAATCGGGGATCGGCTTCGTGTTCGAGAACGAGATTCGCGGAGGCAACGTCCCGCGCGAATACGTGCCCTCGGTCGAGCAGGGCATCAAGGAGGCGTTGGAGTCCGGTGTGGTCGCCGGATATCCCCTCATCGACGTGAAGGCGACCCTCATCGACGGCTCCAGCCACGATGTCGACTCCAGCGAGATGGCGTTCAAGATCGCCGGGTCCATGGCGATCAAGGACGCGGTCAGGCGCGGCAATCCCGTGTTGCTCGAGCCGATCATGGACGTGGAGGTCGTGACTCCCGACGAGTATCTGGGTGATGTCATGGGCGATCTCACCAGCCGGCGCGGCAAGATCGGGGGGATGATGCAGCGGTCGTCCGCTCAGGTGATCGGCGCCTCGGTGCCGCTATCCGAGATGTTCGGCTATTCGACCGTGCTCCGCTCCCTCAGCCAGGGGCGGGCGGTCTACACGATGCAGTTTTCGCATTACGACGAGGTACCGAAGTCGAAGCTCGAGGAAATCCTCTCTTCAAACGGGAGCAAGTGACAGGCAGGGCGCCCTCGGGCGCTCCAACCCCGAGACCGGGGCGTTTCTAAGGGACACAGGATCAGCAATGGCGAAGCAGAAGTTTGAGCGGACGAAGCCGCACGTAAACGTGGGGACGATTGGACACGTGGACCACGGGAAGAC
>JAUWDL010000185.1 GCA_030608825.1 Gemmatimonadales bacterium | reverse complement strand
GCTTCGCCGAGCTGGTGGAGCGCGCCCGCTCAATTGCCGAGGAAGGCGCTGCCGCCGAGACGGAGGGAGGCTAGCGTTTCGCCTCCGTGGCGAGGCCACATAACCCGCGACCTTGTCTCGAGCGCCCTTCCACCACCCCTGAAACCCCCTGCCACCAACTTCCGTAGTATGGCATGAGAGCGAGCGCCGGATTGACGCACTTGTATTACTGAAAGATTGCACTATATTTCAACAATGGCGGGGGCCGACCCACCGGGGGCGCATGGTGTGGATGGGTTGGGATAATGGTTGGGCGGCCCTCTCGCTCTTCCGGTTCGGGGATGTTGCAACCAAGGCAGGGGCCCGGCTGTCCTATGGCTGTCTCGTTGAGGATGGCGATCGTAGGCGAAGGCCCTTGGCCGGCATGATCGCGAACGAACATACCCCATTTACAGATAGCACCCGCCTGCAGGCCGAACACGCCAAACAGGCAAACCCACCCAGAGGTAATCCAGGAGCCGACATGAACATTCGACCGTTCTTCACCCGACTCGCGATGGGCCTTGGGCTCTTGGCGATGGCGACCCCCGGGGCGCTGAAGGCCCAGGTCAACGCCCGGATGCTCCGCTACCCGGACGTGAGCCAGAGCCACATCGCCTTCGTGTATGCGGGCGACATCTGGACCGTCCCGAAGACTGGCGGCACGGCCCAGCGACTCAGCTCCCCCCGGGGCGAGGAGTCCTTTCCGCGTTTCTCTCCCGACGGGAGGCAGATCGCCTTCAGCGGCAACTACGATGGGAACCAGGACATCTACGTGGTGCCGGCGCTCGGCGGAGATCCGGTGCGCGTCACGCACCATCCGTTCAGCGACCGGCTGCTGGACTGGTACCCGGACGGGGAGTCCATCCTCTACGCGAGCTCGATGGAGAGCGGCCGGCAGCGCTATCGCCAGTTCTACAAGACCAGCGTCGAGGGCGGGATGCCGCAGAAGCTTCCGGTCCCCTACGGTGAGTTCGGGGCGATCGCGCCCGACGGGCGCACGCTGGCCTACATGCCGCAGTCCCGGGATTTCCGAACCTGGAAGCGCTACCGCGGCGGCTCGAACCCCGACATCTGGATCTTCGACCTCGAGAGTTTCGACGCCCGGAACCTCACCCAAAGCGACGCGAACGACGCGCAGCCGATGTGGGCCGGCGAGACGCTCTATTACCTGAGCGACGCGGGCCCTGCGATGCGAAACAACATCTGGGCCCTTGACCGGAGCAGCGGCCAGAAGCGGCAGGTCACCGACTTCACCGATTTCGACGTACACTTCCCGGCGATCGGCCCCGAGGAGATCGTCTTCGAGGCGGGCGGGAAGCTCTATCTGATGAACCTGTCCGACGAGCAGGTCCGCGAGGTCGACGTCGACCTGGTCACCGACCTGGCGAGCCTCAAGCCCAGGGTCGAGGAGGTGGCCGGGAACATCCAGGCCGGCTGGATCTCGCCCTCCGGCAAGCGCGCGGTCGTCGAGGCACGGGGCGAGCTGTTCACCGTACCTGCCGAGCACGGCCCGATCCTCAACCTCACGCGGAGCTCCGGCGTGGCCGAGCGCTCGCCCACCTGGTCGCCCGACGGGAAGTGGATCGCCTACTGGAGCGACCGAAGCGGGGAATACGAGCTCACGCTTCGCGCGGCCGACGGCCTCGGCGAGGAGCGCGTCCTCACGAGCATGGGGCCCGGCTACCGTTACACCCCCTACTGGTCGCCCGACAGCAAGAAGCTGGCGTTCGTGGACGAGACGGAGACGTACTGGATCCACGACATCGACGCGGCCGCGACGACGAGGATCGACAAGGGCTTCACCCGCAGCCACGGCGCGCTCGACCACCACGACTTCGGCTGGTCGCCGGACAGCCGCTGGCTCGCCTACAGCCGGGCGGTCGAGAACCGGAACAACGCGGTCTTTCTCTACGACACCCGCCTGGGTCGGCTGCATCAGGCCACCTCGGGCTACTACTCGGATTGGCACCCGAGCTTCGGACCCGAGGGCAAGTACCTCTTCATGGCCACGATGCGGAACTTCGAGCCCGTGTATGGCGACGTCGACGACGCCTGGAGCTACCCGAACTCTCAGCAGATCGTCGCCGTCGCGCTTCGCTCCGATGTTGCCTCGCCGATCCCTCCTCGGAACGACGAGGAAAAGGGTGATGAAGATGATGAGGAGGGGAACGGGAACGGAGAAAACGGCAACGGCGAGAACGGGAACGGGAACGGGGAAAACGGCAACGGCGAGCCGGAGCCGGTCGAGATCGAGCTCGACGGCTTCGAGGAGCGAATCGTGATCCTCCCGGTCGAGCCGGGGAACTACGAGAACCCGACGGGCGCGAAGGGGAAGGTCCTCTACCATCGGCAGGCCCGAGCGGGCTCCGTCGAGGACACGCCGAGCCCGGTCGTCTACTACGACTTCGACGAGAGGGAGGAGAAGACCGTCGTCCCCGACGCCGATGGATTCATGCTGTCGGCGGACGGAAAGAAGCTGCTCGTGTGGAAGGACGAGTCGGCGGCGATCGTGAAGCTGGCGGCGGACCAGAAGATGGACAAGCCGCTCCGGCTGGCCGAGATGGAGTTGCTGGTCGATCCGAGGGCCGAGTGGAGGCAGCTGTTCGCCGACGCGTGGCGGTTCGAGCGCGACTTCTTCTACGACCCCGGCATGCACGGCGTGGACTGGGACGCGATGCGCGAGCAGTACGGCGCGCTGATCGAGGATGCCGTGACCCGCTGGGACGTGAACTACGTGCTCGGCGAGCTCATCGGCGAGCTGAACTCGTCGCACTCCTACCGGGGCGGCGGCGACACCGAGCGGGCGGATCGTCGCGGCGTGGGTCTACTGGGGGTGAACTGGGCGCTGGTCGACAACGCCGGCACGGAGGTCGCGGGCCGCGGGCTGCCCGCGGGGCAGGGTGCCTACCGGATCGCCGAGATCCTCCGTGGCGCGCAGTGGGACGCCGAGGTCCGGTCGCCGCTCGACCTGCCGGGGGTCGACGTGAACGAGGGCGACTACGTGCTCGCGGTCAACGGGATCCCGGTCGACACCTCCAAGGACCCCTGGGCCTCCTTCCAGGGCCTGGGGGGCGAGACGGTGATCCTCACCGTGAACGACCGACCGACGATGACGGGCGCGCGGCAGGTGGTCGTCGAGCCGATGGACGGCGACACCCGGCTTCGCCACCTGGCCTGGATCGAGGAGCACCGGAAGCACGTGACGGACGAGACGGACGGGCGAGTCGGCTACATCTACGTCCGCAACACCGGCCGCGATGGTCAGAGCGAGCTCGTCCGCCAGTACCAGGCGCAGTGGGACAAGGACGCGCTCATCATCGACGAACGGTGGAACTCGGGCGGGCAGATCCCGGACCGCTTCATCGAGCTGCTTAACCGGAAGACGCTGAGCTACTGGGCGGTCCGAGACCGGGAACAGTTCCAGAGCCCGCCGGCCGCGCACAACGGCCCCAAGGTCATGCTGATCAACGGCTGGAGCGGCTCGGGCGGAGACCTCTTCCCGTTCTACTTCAAGGACGTGGGCCTCGGACCCCTGGTGGGGATGAGGACGTGGGGAGGGCTGATCGGGATCAGCGGCGCACCGGCGATGGTGGATGGCGGCGTGGTCACGGTGCCGACCTTCCGGATGTATCAGACGGACGGCAACTGGTTCAACGAGGGCCACGGCGTGGATCCCGACATCGAGGTTCCGGAGGACCCCTCCGAGCTGGCCCGGGGGATCGACACCCAGCTCGAGGCCGCGATCGCCGAGTC
Source organism: Gemmatimonadales bacterium (assembly GCA_030608825.1). GTDB lineage: Bacteria > Gemmatimonadota > Gemmatimonadetes > Palauibacterales > Palauibacteraceae. The sequence continues at coordinate 474 of JAUWDL010000185.1, read as the reverse complement.
ACTCCGCCTCCTCGAGGTGAGCCCGCCGCCGGTAGTGGCTCAGCCGCCGTACGAGGACCGGACGGCCGGTGGTGCGCACTCCGCGCCCGAAGCGGCGAGCGGGGACGGGAGCTAGGTTTCTGCCATGAGCTACGCCACACGGTTGTTCGAGGAGATTCGCCGTCGGCGCGTCCTTCAGATCATCGTCGTCTACGCGGGTGCAGCCTGGGTGCTGACCGAGGCGTCCCAGTTCGTGGTCGAAAACTACGGGTATACTCGGAGGCTGCTGGACGTCGTGGTCTACCTCCTCGTGGTCGGCTTCCCGGCTGCCGTCGTCATCGCCTGGTATCATGGCGAGCGAGGACCGCAGCGGCCGACACGAACGGAGACCGCGCTCCTTTCGATCCTCGCCGTGATCGGGGTGACGGGCGCTTACCAGATCGGAACGGCGCCCCCGGGGGGCGACGTTAGGGCCGACGAGGTCGCGTTGGATCT
>JAUWDL010000383.1 GCA_030608825.1 Gemmatimonadales bacterium | reverse complement strand
ACGACTCGATCGCCCGCGAGAGGGCATCCTCGGCGATCGCCTGCAGCCCGGCGTCGATCGTCAGCACTACGTCGTGGCCCGGAACGGGCGGCGAGACGGCGGCGCCGGGAAGCCGGTAGAGCTCGCCGCGACCATCCCTCTGCGTGAGGGCCTTGCCCGTCTCTCCGGTCAGAAGCGAGTCGAGCGCCAACTCCAGGCCCGATCGCCCGTGCCCCTCGGCGTCGATGGCTCCCAGGAGGCTGCGCGCGACTCCCTCCGGGTAGACGCGGGCGGCCAGCGGCTCGAAGTGGAGGCCTCGCCGCACGGCATCGTCGAGGAGGCCGCGATCCTCCGCCGACACCTTCCGTCGCACGGCGACCCAACCGCCTTCGGCCGCCCGCAGGTTCGCTTCCTCTTCCCGAGAGAGCCCGAGGATTCGTCCTACCGCACCAATCGACCGATCCGGGTCGGCCATCTCCCGGATCGCGACGTAGGCTCGAAACTGTCGGGCGTCGAGAACGAGCGAGCGGCCGTTGCGATCCAGAATGGCTCCGCGCTCGGCCGGCAGGTCAACGTGTGTCGCGTACTGGGCTCGCGCCCGTTCCCGCCACACATCGTCGTCCAGCAGCTGAAGCTGGACCGATCGTCCCAGAAAGACAGCTGCCAGCAGGATCCAGAAGGCGGCCAGCGCGTGCGTGCGCAGCCGGTGCGTCCGTGAGCGGTTCGAGCTTTTCTTTTCCGGGCTTTTCTTTTCCAGGCTTTTCTTTTCAGTCATCGAGGCTCGGGAACCTCCGCCGATGTACCCTTCATTGGTGGCGACACGTCCTCTATGAAAGAGATCTCCTCGTCGGTGGCCGGCCTAAGCCCCAGCTCGCCGGCCGCTTCCAGCAGTCGAACCCGGGACGCCAGTGAGTCGGCGCGGCGCATCGCCGCGGCGAATCGGGCGCGTTCGACGACTTCGGTTGACTCCAGAGAATCGATGGCTACGACAACTTCTCGTGCCTCGGTTTGCCGCCGCACCGTCCAGACCATGGAAGCCACCAGAACGGCCACCCCAAGGCCGATCCAGGTCGTGCGACGCCGACGCCGCGTCCAAAACCGCTGTCGGCCGCTCACGAGGCAGCCACGGACGGCACGTCCCCCCTTCGCTCCCAGGCTCTGAGCTTGGCGCTGCGTGCTCTCGGGTTACGTCCCACCTCCTCCTCGGAGGGCCTCACCGGACGTCCCGTGAGCGTCTTCCCCAGTGGCTTTCCGCGACACAGACACACCGGGAGCTCCGGAGGGCAGACACAGCTCCGGCTCCATTCACGGAATGCTCTTTTTACGATTCTGTCTTCCAACGAGTGGTAGGCGATCACCACCAGTCGACCCTGGTCCGCGAGGAGATCGCGGATTCGAGGAAGAGCGACGTCCAGGGCCTCCAGCTCGCGGTTGACCTCGATGCGGACGGCCTGAAACAGCCGTGCCTTGTCTCCCGCCCTGACGGTCGGACCGAGGATCGCCCGGATCGCGGCGATAAAGTCATCGCTGCTCTCCAGCGGGCGCTCGACCCTTCGCCGCGCGACCTCTCGCGCGAGGGCCCGCCACCGCCGCTCCTCCCCGTACTCCCGAAAAACGCGACCCAGCTCCTCGAGGGAAGCCGTGTTCAGAAAATCGGCTGCGGGCCTCCGTCCGCCCGTTGTCCCGCCCATCCGCATTAACAACGGTGTGCCCGGACGAAAGGAGAACCCGCGCGCCGTCTTGTCGAGCTGGTACGAGGAGACGCCCAAGTCCAGCAGCGCTCCCTGCAGCTCTTCTATCTTCAGAGTCGGTAGGATCTCGGGCGCGTCTCGGAAGTCGGCTTCTCTGAGCCGCACCCGCCCTTCGTATCCTGCCAGCCTCTCTCTTGCCGCGTTGATCGCGTCGGGGTCCCGGTCCAGGCCGACCACCGTTGCGAGCTCACTGCGCTCGAGGATCGCGGCCGCATGGCCACCGCCCCCCGTCGTGCCGTCGAGGTACCAACCGCCCCTCTCGGGCTCGAGGTGCGTGAGCACCTCGTCCACCATGACCGGCTCGTGCCTGAAGCCCACTTTCTCGTCGGGCGATCCAGGCGAGCCCAAACCCTCAGGCGAAGATCGATTCGATAAACGGATCGAACTTCGGGTCGGGAGCCTCCGTGCTGTCCCGGAACCGCTTCGGATCCCAGATCTCGATCTTGTTCAGGGCTCCGACAAACAGGGCTTCGCGTCTCAAGCCCACCAACTCCCTCATGCGGTCCGGTATCAAGACCCTTCCCTGCTTGTCCGTCGAGACTTCGAGTGCGCTGGCGGTCAGGGCGAGAACGCTGGCCCGGGCTTCGGGCTGTTTCCGAATGAGCTCCCGGAGCTCCTCTTCGACCGGCCGCCAACTCGAGTGGGGAAAGAGCGAGAGGGCGTCCTCATGCACCTGGATGAGGATGAACGATTCCGACTCGCTGCCGCGGCGGAATGAGGCCGGGAGAGCGACTCGACCCTTGGCGTCTACCTGATGGACGAAGCTGCCCAGATAGCCGCTCACACGGCGCCCCTTCTACCACAGCTGGTGGTTCCCCACTTTACCCCACTTTTCCCCACCGAACCCCATACTACCCAAGGTCGGGCAGGTACGTCAACCCCC
>JAUWDL010000147.1 GCA_030608825.1 Gemmatimonadales bacterium | reverse complement strand
ATCGAGGGTGTGCTGCTCACAATGTACGACTCGCGCCTGAACCTGTCGAAGCAAGTGGCGGCCGAAGCCAGGGAGTATTTTGGCAGAAAGGTCTTCGACACCATGATACCCAGGAACATCCGGCTGGCCGAAGCGCCAAGCTTCGGTAAGCCGATCGCCCTTTACGACGTACTTTCAACCGGCGCTCGCGGCTATCTGAGCTTGGCGAACGAACTGATCGAGCGCGACGAACCCACGAGGAAGGTTGGCTAGGAGCGACACCCGACTCGGCAGAGGCCTCGGCGCCCTTCTGAGCGAGAACCTGGATGATCTGGATGGCGCGGAGTTCGAGCTACCGCTCGACGATCTGAGCCCCAACCCATACCAGCCCAGGCGCTCGCTCTCGGAGGAGGCGCTTGGTGAGCTCGTGGCTTCGATTCGAGAGCACGGGCTTCTTCAACCTCTCGTCGTGCGCAGCCGGGACGCAGGGTGGGAGATCGTGGCGGGCGAGCGTCGCTGGCGGGCGCTGAAGCTGTTGGGGTGGAAGAGCGCCCCGGTCATGGTGCGGGACCTGACCGACGAGCAGATGCTGCTCGTCGCCCTCGTCGAGAACCTGCAGAGAGAGGACCTGTCGGCCCTCGAGGAGGCGCGCAGCTACCAGCAGCTGGCGGACGAGTTCGGGCTCACCCAGCAGAAGATCGCTGCGCAAGTCGGCAAGGACCGATCCACGGTCGCCAACGCTCTGCGGCTGCTCACGCTGCCCGGGGCGGTGCAGGAGATGGTACACGATGGCCGGCTCAGCGCCGGGCACGCCCGGGCTATTCTGGGCCTTCGAGGCGATTCCGCCCAGCAGCGCATGGCGGAGGAGATCGTCTCGCGAGGGCTTTCAGTCCGGCAAACCGAGAGGAAGGTGCAGCGGCTCCGCGAGCCCCCTTCAGCCAAGGAGAGGCCGAAGAAGAGCACCGATCAGGCCGAAGACCCCTATGTTCGGCGAGCCCAGCAGGTGCTGGAGCGGGCGCTCGGAACCGAGGTGACCGTGAGACTCAAGGCGGGGGATGCGGGGGAGATTCGAGTTCTGTTCCACGATGCGGAAGATTTTGATCGACTGCTCGGTCTCATGACGGGCCGACCGGCGTCAGAGCTCTGAGGGGGACGGGTCGTCTTGCGGAAGTTGCGGAAGTTGTGGGAGCTGCGGGATCGCGCCTGGACGATCGTCTTTCTCTCCGGGAAGGACACGGAGTCGCACTCCTACCGGCTTCGGGCCGGCACGGTTGTCACCGTTGCCTCGGCAGCGGTGGCCATTCTTCTCTCGGTTGGGTGGCTGGTGGGACGAGCCTGGGAAAGGGTGAGCGAATCCGCAACGGCACGGGAGCTGTCCGAGGAGGTGGAACGGCTCTCGGTCGAACGGACTCAGATGATGGAACTGGCGTCGAGGCTCGAGAGAATGGAGGGAGACTACCGCCGCCTGCAGAGGGCCCTGGGTAGCAGAGGCTCGGGCTCCGATGCGGGCGATATCTGGCTACCACCGCTGGACGTCTCAGGCGACGCGTTCGAGGCGGCCAGTCTCTCGGAAGGCTCGCTCCGGTGGCCTCTCGCGCAACGTGGGTACATAACCCTCTCTCATAGAGCGGCCGCCGGGGCGGCTCATGCCGGGATATACATCGCGGTGCCTGCGGGCACGTATGTTCGTGCGAGCGGCGGTGGCGTGGTGGCGGATGTCGGCGTGAACAGCAGCTACGGTCGCTTCGTGCGAATCGAGCACGGCGACGACCTCTCCACGCTATACGGTCACAACGCCTGGACCTTCGTGTCCGAGGGCGATTCCGTCGAGGCGCTCGAAGTGATAGCACTCTCCGGGAGCACCGGACAATCGACGGGACCCCATCTGCACTTCGAGGCAAGGCGGCGAGGCCGGATGATAGACCCCCTGGAGCTGGTGAGTCCCTGAGATCGCCGACATTGACTTTGATCTAGGACCGGAAGGACCTGAGAACCAATGGTATTGGGAAAAGGACAGACGATGGCGAAGGAGAACAGAACGGAAAGCCGAGAGCTGAGCGACGTCGTCTCGATCATCGGCCCCGGAATGCAGGTCGTTGGCGACTGCACGAGCGACGGGGTCGTCCGGATCGAAGGACGCGTGGAGGGCATCATCCGAGCCGCGAAGTCGGTCGTAGTGGGGAAGGAAGGCTTCGTGACCGGCGATATCGAGACGCAGGACCTCATCGTTGCCGGACGCGTTGCCGGCACGATCACGGCGAAAAGCCGCGTAGAGCTGCAGGCCACCTGCCACGTGGAAGGCGATATACGCAGCCGACGCGTGAAGCTCGAGGAAGGAGGACGGGTCGAGGGTCGGTTGCACATGGGTACGGAAACGGCGAAGCCGGAGATGCCGAGGAAGGGAACCGGGGCGGCGCAGATGTCTCGTCCCGCCCAGAGTGCCCAGCAAAAAGGGGCTCCTCAGGGCCTACAAGAGCCTTCCCGGTCGGACTCCTGAGCGCGCTCTTTTACCCGGCGCGGCCGGCCGGCCAACCGCCGGTATCGCCGGAAGCCGTTCCACATCATTCCACATGTAGCGCCGGGCCGTTTGGGCTCGGCGCGGGTTTTCCACAACAGCTTTGACGGAAGCGCTCCTCTTTCTCGCCGGCCTGGTCGCGATCACGTTCGGCGCGGATTGGCTCGTCACCGGCTCCTCCAGGGTCGCTGCCAGAATGGGCGTCAGCCCCCTGGTGGTCGGGCTCACCGTCGTGGCGTTCGGCACGTCGGCTCCCGAGCTGTTCGTGAGCAGCCTGGCGGCGTTGCGTGGCCAGGCGGGATTGGCGGTCGGGAACATCATGGGCTCGACCGTTGCCAACGTCGGCCTCATCGCCGGGCTCGGAGCGATGATCAGGCCGATCGACGTGAAACGACGCCTCTTGGCCCGAGAGAGCCCGCTCCTGATCCTCGTGCTGATCATCGTCATGCTCCTCTCCTGGAACGACGCGCTCGGGCGGCTCGATGGTCTGGCGCTGATGGCCGGGTTCATCATCTACCTGGGCGTCATGCTACGGATGGAGAGCAGCGGCGCCTTCGGTGGATGGGCAGGCACGGAGTCCGATTCGGGAACGGCTGCACACGAAGCCACCGTCGGGCCCGCGGAGGCTGAGGCCGCGAGCGGGAGCGGCCCGGACCGGACGGTGGTGTTCCTGTGGCTGCGCACCGTCGTTGGCCTGGTCGCCCTCCTCGTCGGTGCGCATTGGCTCGTGGAATCGGCGGTGGCAATCGCCAGGGTCTTTCAGGTGCCGGAGGAGGTGATAGGGGCGACGATGGTGGCGCTGGGGACGTCGATCCCGGAGTTGGCGTCGACCGTAGCAGCAGCCATACGCGGTCTGGGCGACATTGCGATCGGCAACATCATCGGCTCCAACATCTTCAACCTCGGCCTGGTTCTCGGCACCGCGGCCCTCCTCAGTCCGCTCCGCCTGCCGCCAGAAGTCGTTGTGCGGCAGGTGGTTCCTGCGCTTTTCTTCTGTGTACTTCTCATCCCGCTCGCCTATACGGGCAGAAGGGTAGACCGCCGAGAAGGCTTCCTGCTGCTTTGCCTGTACGGCGTGTTCATCTACACAGTCATCTCTGGCATATAGCAGCTATCCGCCCCAACTCCGCAGGCCTACTCGGACCGGCGCGTTCGACCGCCCGTACCCGGCCTCTGTTTAGACGTCGAATTCGCCGCCTGCTTGTAAAGCGTAGCTGTAAAGCTTAGCTTTTAGGCGCGCCCTGCCGAGCAGCGGACCCCTGTGCGCCCGGAGCCAAAGCCCGATGTCTCTCTCCGTGAAGATGAGCAGCAAGCACCAAATCGTCGTGCCCCGAGAGGCACGGGACGCACTGGCGCTGAAGGCGGGCGACCGCCTTCTCGTCACCGTGCGGGACGACTCCGTCGTCGAGCTCGAACGCGAGCCGGCGGATCTGGTTGCGGAGCTGGAGGGCCTCTTCGCCCCGCTGGGGAGGAACGTCTGGCCGGAATTGGGTGAGTAAGCGAGCCGCGTTCAACCAGCGCATCGAGGATGCCCGACGAATCCACATCGCTCCAGTTGTGATAGCCTATCATTTGATAGGCCAACCGCCCGTCGTGGATCTCACAAGACTATTGTTCACAAGCATTCGCAGCGGTCGGGTGCGAGCTCAAACGTCGGCGCTCTCCATATACCAGCTACTCACGGAGCCGTATCGGGAGGGCGAGGACGCGCTGGCTGAGCGGGCGTTCAGGTACCTGGGCGGTCATCCGGGGCTCGAGATCGTGCCGGTCACGGCGGCGGTGTCGAGGCAGGCGGCGGAGGTACAGGCGAGACTGGGAGGCACACCCGAGCGCTCTATCCAGGTGGCCACGGCGCTGCTTGGGGGCGCGAAGGCGTATGTGGCTCACAAGACGGCACTTCGACGGATTGCGGGGATGGAGATTATCAGCCTGGATGATTATGCGGCGCAGTAAGGGCTGCTCCGAAGGTGGGGTGGTGGGTCGGTGAGCCCTTCAGATGGGCCGGAAGATTAGGCCGGACGGCATCTTGGGCGCGAAGTAGGTCGACTTGGGGGGCAGGCGTCCACCCTCGCGAACGACGGCCCAGAGGCTGTCCATCGAGACCGGTGGCAGGAGGAAAGCGGCGGCGTCATGGGACGGCTCGGCGGAGGCGGCCCCGGGATCCTGGTGGTACGAGAGGAGGCCGGCCGCGGCCGCGGCGTCAGCGTCACGGCCCGCGAAGCGGCGCAGGATAAGCCGGTCTAGAAGCACGCAGGCAAGAGCGGCCAGGGTCGGCGTCAGCCCGGCCCGCTCGGCAGCTTCGGGGCG
>JAUWDL010000369.1 GCA_030608825.1 Gemmatimonadales bacterium | reverse complement strand
GGGACAGGTTGCCTGCCGCGCCGGTTCTGGCTGACGTGGAGGCGCCGGCATCCGGCTGGTTGGCCGGGCTCGACGCCCGACAGATCGGGCTGGCCGCCGTGGAGCTCGGCGCCGGCCGGACCCGGGTCGAGGACGACGTGGACCCTGCGGTCGGATTCGAGATCCACAGAAAGGTGGGCGAGGAGGTCGAGTCCGGAGAGCCGTTGATCACCGTGCACGCGGCGAGCGAAGATCAGGTCGAACGGGCGCGCCGGAGGCTGAGTGGGGCGATCTCGATCGAGGAAGCGGAGCCTCCCGCGAGGGCGACGGTCCGCTACCGGGTCACGGCGGAAGGCACGACGCCCCTCTGACTACCAGTCGAAGTCCTCGGTGATCTCGGGCAGGGAATCGCCTCGGGCCCGCTGCCGCATTCCCCACGGAAGGTGGAGGTCACAGCTCTCCACCGGCTCGGTCCCCGAGACGTAGATCTCCGTGTAGGCCTGGTCGATCGGGCACCACTGCGTGGCCAGCAGGCCGGTGGCCGGATCCACTCGCCGCTCGACCAGACCCTCGGGGCGCTCCCAGGGCTCCGGAGCCTCCCGATCCCGGTAGTAGGCGATGAGCACCTGTGCGCTCACGGGGGCTGCGTCGCGGCCACCCGTGGCGCCGCGGTGGATTCTCGCCGGTCGATCGAAGCCGATCCAGGTGATCGTCACCAGGTCCGGGGTGAAGCCGACGAACCAGGTGTTCGTGGCCTCGTTGGTCGTTCCGGTCTTGCCCGCCGCCGGGATTTCGAGCGGAAGTCCCAGGCGGCGAACGGCCGTACCGGTCCCGCGGGGCGCGTCGACGACGTCCTGCAGCATGTCCGTCATCACGAACGCCGTCTGCTCGTCCAGCACCAGCTCCCGTTCGGGCCGGCTCTCCCAGATGGTCTTGCCGTCGGAGTCCTCGATCCGGAGGATCGGCCGGGCGGAGACGCGGGTTCCCAGGTTGGCAAAGGAGGTGTACGCCTCCGCGACCTGAAGCGGGATCACGGACGCCGCACCGATCGAGACCGAGGCCACGCGCGGCACGTCGGTACGGATGCCGAGGCGCCGCGCCGTCTGCGCGACGGTCTCGAGGCCGATCCTGAGGCCGACTTTGACGGCCACCACGTTGATGGAGCGGAAGAGGGCCTCCCGGAGCGTGATCGGTCCCAGGAAGCTGTCCGTGAAATTCTTGGGGGAGTAGATCTCGCCGGTCACCAGCTCGACCTGGACGGGCGTGTCGTAGATGACCTCAGACGCCGGTATCCCGCTCTCGATCGCAGCCGTGTAGACGAACGGCTTGAACACGGAGCCCGGCTGCCTCAATGCCTGGTTCACACGGTCGAACTCCGAGTCGCGGAAGTCGCGTCCGCCGACCATGGCAAGAACTCCGCCGGTCTTTGCGTCCAGGGCGATGAAGCTGCCCTGGATGTAGGGCATCTCCGGGCCCCGGAGACTGTCCTCCGGCCAATCGCGCGTCTCGCGGTAGGTCGGGGCCGAGAAACCGGGCTGCCTCTCCACCCAGTCGAGCTGCGCGTGCAGGGCCGAGTCGGCCGCCGCCTGCAGCTCCGGGTCGAGCGCGGTGTACACCCGAAAACCGGCCTCGTATATCTCCATGCCGTAGCGCCCGAACAGGATCCTGCGCACCCACTCCACGAAATAGTCGGAGGTCTCGGATCGACGCGCGCCCTCACGCAGGAGGATCGGGAAGGCCTTGGCGAGCTCCGCTTCCTGACGGGTGATCATCCCCTGCCCCGCCATGAGCTCGAGGATGAGGTTGCGCCGGGCCAGCGCCCGCTCCGGGTGGCGGATCGGAGAGTAGCGAGCCGGGGCCCGGGGAAGCGCCGCGAGCAACGCGGCTTCCGGCAGGGTGAGCTGTGCGGCGTCCTTCCCGAAGTAATGCTGTGCCGCGCTCTGCACGCCGTACACGCCGTCGAAGTTGATCTGGTTGAGGTAGGCCTCGAGGATCTCCTCCTTCGTGTAGGCGCGCTCGAGGGCGAAGGCCACCTTCATCTCCCTCAGCTTTCGTCGAACCGAGATCTCCCGCCGGTCCACCGTCCCCGCGAACATGTTGCCGGCCAGCTGCTGGGTGATCGTGCTGCCGCCGGCGCCGCCGTATCCGTGGACGGCGAAGTTCACCGCGGCGCGGAGGGTACGCCACAGGTCGATTCCCCGGTGTCGCCAGAAACGCCTATCTTCAACGGCGATAAAAGCTTTCGGCACGTGAGCCGGCATGGTCCCGTAGGTGACCGGTATGCGGCGCTCCACGGCCAGCTCGGCCAGGAGGCTCCCATCGGCGGCGTAAACGCGCGTAGCCTCCTTGGCTTCGAAGGCGTAGATCTGGGCAATCGAGGGGCAGTCGTCGCACAGGTGGTTCCAGCTTCCCCACGCGAGGCCGAGAGCGAACGCGCCCAGTCCGCCGGCGATGGTGAAGATCAGCCACCGCTCGCGACCGGGGATGCGAGCCCACAACTCCTTTATTCTGCGCACTTTAGGCGTTCAGGCTCCAGGTGGGATCCTCGAACGCTCGGCTCTGGATGAACCGAACCCAAAATAGCAATACCGGAGAGGGCGTCTCATGTGCCCGGACCGATCGCAGCCCGCGACCCTCGAGCGCCCCGCGCGGCCGCTTTCGGAGCGACGCGGCCGTTGCACCTTGATACTTGTC
>JAUWDL010000022.1 GCA_030608825.1 Gemmatimonadales bacterium | reverse complement strand
GAGCACGGTCATCGGTGCCCACCCAGCGCAGCCAGAGCCGCTTGGCCCCCTCTTCACCCTACCCGTTGGAGAGGTATAGGATGCGGCTTCCATCGGGAGACCAGAGAGGGTAAGCCTCGGCGCCTGGAAGCGAGGTCCGCGCCCGATGGTTCGACCCATCCGCCCCGATAATCCAGAGGTCGGAGATCCGCCGATCCGTCATCACGTCGAACGAGTTGCGGACGTACACGACCCGATCGCCATCCGGCGAGATCTGCGGATCGGACGCCCACTCGAGCTCGAAGACATCCATCAGCTCGAACCGATCGGCGGATTGGGCCCAGGCCGGGCTCGTGAAGCCCGAGCCGGGAAGCATTCCCGCGACCGCGGCGCTCATCCAGACCAGAGCCATCGCTGTCGTGCGTTGTCTCACGTGTATCCTCCTCGGCTCGCGTACGCTCGGCCGGCGCGGAGCTCGAGGCCCCTGTCCGGGTCTGCCGAATTCTACGCGGCGGCCTGCGCGTGGAACGAACCCGGGAAGCTATACTGTGTCGTCGGCAGGCAGAAGCGTCGCCGGATCTCAGGAGGCTACAGTTGGAGCAGAAGCGGATCGGCACGGAGGAGCATCAGGTCAGGGGCGATGATCTCGTCGCCAAGGTCAAGGAGATCATTCACGAGGGGAACGTTCGCCGCATCATCATCAAGGACGATGATGGGAAGACGCTCATCGAGGTGCCGCTGACCCTGGGGCTGGTCGGAGCCGTCCTCATACCGGTCTGGGCGGCGATCGGCGCGATCGCGGCCCTGGTGACGAAGTGCTCCATCGTCGTGGAACGGGCGGAGGAGTAGGCGCGAGCCGAAGACTCGCTGTCGCCCCCCCCTAGTCAGACTCCACCCGGCGCAGCTCGCGGTCGATCGCGGCCGCCACCACCTCGTATGGCACCGCCCCGCCGGGCACGTTGACGCCGTTCACGAAGAGCGCCGGCGTTCCGTTGATCCCGGCGACTTGTCCCTGACTCAGATCCCGCCGGATCCGGTCCGCCTGCCGCCCCGAGTCGAGGCAGGAGCCGAACTCCTCCGCGTCGAGTCCCAACCGCCCCGCCTTCTCCTTGAGATCCGACGCCGCCAGCGAGCCCTGCTCCTGGAAGAGCAGGTCGTGCATCTCCCAGAAGCTTCCCTGCTCGTGGGCGCAGAGGGAGGCCTCGGCCGCCTTGAAGGCGTTGGGGTGGATGTTCGTGAGCGGGAATTGAAGGTATACGACGCGCACCCGGTCCCCGTACTCCTCCTTGATCCTGTTGAGCGTCGGGAAGAACCGGCTGCAGAAGGGACATTCGAAGTCGGAGAACTCAATGAGCGTGACGGGAGCGTCATCGGGCCCGAAGGACGGAGCGCCCTCCAAATCGAACTTGGCCCGGGCCGGCTCCACGAAGTACTCGATCTCGTGCTCCGACCCCAGCTCCGCCACCAGAGCCGTCACCAGCTGTTGGCGCTCGACATCCTCCAGGTATTGCCGGATCTGCGGGGCCACCTCATCCAGCTGCCGGCCCTGAAGCCGCGAGCTGTTCCGACGGTGCCAGTCCTCCACCTCCGCATCCGAGACCTCGACCTTACCCTCCGTCTCGGCGGCGACGATCTCCTCGAGGCTCACGCCTCGCGCCGCCGCGGCCTCGGTCAGCAGACGATCCTGGATCACTTCCTCGATGGCGGCCTCGAGCAGCTGCGACCGCTGCGCGCGGTACTGGTATTCCATCCTGGAGAGTTGGTCGCGCACCTGCTCATCCAGGTCGGCCAGCGTGATCTCGTTGCCGTCGATGGATGCCAGCACCTCGGCCGCCGCGTCTCCCTCTCCGGAACCCTGGTCGGCGGAGGCCTTAGACGCGCCGTTGCCATCCTGACCCGTACCGCAGGCCGCAATCATCAGGGCAGCCGCAGCCGCCATCCACCTGGATCGGTCCATACCAGCTCCTCGAATCATCTTCGCAGTCATATTCGCTTTCAAGGTTGCTTGAGCTCCATGCGCACTCGGCTCATCCCGGCCCCGGCCCTGCCTCGCCATCGGCCTCGCGCTCAGTTCGGAAAGGTCAACCCCACGGAGAACATCAAGTTTCGATTCTTGATGCTGACGATCTCGCTCACGGCGATGTCCTTGAAGCCCCATTCGTACGAGATGTCGATTGTCAGGCTGGTGGCCTTGATGCCGATGCCGGCCAAAAACCCGATATCGGTGCCCTTCACCTGGCCCGGGAGACAGTCGAACTCCACCTCGTCGAGCTCATCGAAGACCTTTCTCTTGCAGGAGGTCTGGAAACTGAACGTGGGGCCGAAGAAGACCCGGGGCGACGTGACCGCCATCGGGGTCTGCGCCATGAGCAGGAGAGGAAACTCCCAGTAGGTGAAGCGCCACTCCTCGTCGAAGGGAACCTCGCTTGCCGGATCGCGCTTGAAGCCCTTCTTCGTGTAGAGGCCCTGGACCTCGATGCCCCACGTCGCCCCGCCGACATATAGCGTGCCACCGACGTGAAATCCGCCCTTCGCCTTCGTATCGACCTTGTCGTTGGCCACCTTCAGGCTGACGTTGGACGAGTTGTACCCGCCCTTGATGCCGCCTCGGATCTGGCCCATCGCTGCCGTGGCAAGGCCCATCAGCAGTCCCGTGGCGAGAATCAGGCCGCGCGCAGCCGTCAACGTTCGTCGCATCGGACCTCCGAGTCCGCGAAGGGTTGGCTCCGGTCAAGCCTGTGCATCCGATCAGTGATCGGGAACACGTGATCGACGCTGGGACACGAATGACGTTAACCGGTTTCGAGGGCCCTCGAAACGTCGATGGCCCGGTGTCGAGGGGGAGGTTGGCTCGCGAGACTGTTGTTCTTTGGCGCCGACGGCGCCAAGTTCTCGCCGCGATCGATTAGCTACCGCCCCGCCCAATGGAAGGAAAGGACCTTATCTATGCGACGCTTCACCATTCTGGCGGCCCTACTCGTGGCTGCCACTTTGACCCTCGCTCCGAGTCCGGTGCTCGCGCAGGACGACGAGGAGGAGCCCGACATCAACTACATCACGGTCACGCTCATCCATATGCCGGCTACGGCGGACCGTCAGAAGGCGATGCAATGGATCGACCAGGTGATGGCACCCGGCGCCAAGGTGGATCCGAACATCCTCTGGTACCGGGTCGCCACGCACAACTGGGGCGCGAACTCCAAGGACATCGTGATCATGGCCGAGTACGATGAGTGGGCGGACATCGAGGCCGACTGCCCGGCATGCGACGCGTGGTTCGAGGAGAACCAGCCGGAAGAGGACACGCCCGAGCGGGAGGAATGGGACGCGATGGCCGAGACGTTCTTCAAGTACTTCAGCGGCCACAAGGACGAGATCTACGCCACGAACATGAACCGGGCGAAGAACTAGTCCCGGCTCGAAATCCTGGATCGGGTCGGTGTGCCGCCTCCTTGGGCGGGGCCAGGCGCGCCGACCGATTCACTCCTAGCCCGCCCGCCTTATCGCCGTTCGCTGCAGTGTCAGCAGCTCGCTGATACCGACCTCAGCCAGGTCCAACATCTCAGCCAGCCCCTCGCGCCGGAACGGAGCGCCCTCCGCGGTGCCCTGCACCTCCACCATCCGCCCATCCTCGAGCGAGACGACATTGAGATCCACGTCGGCCGTCGAGTCTTCGGCATAATCCAGATCCAGGCACGGATCTCCGCCGACGATCCCGACGCTGGTTGCCGCCACCAGCTGCTCGAGCGGGCTCGACTCCAGCTCGCCGGCCTGCACGAGGCCATCCATGGCCTCCCAGAGCGCGAGGCAGGCTCCGGTGATCGAGGCAGTGCGCGTGCCGCCGTCGGCGCTCAGCACATCGCAGTCGATGGTCACGGTCCGCTCACCCAGGCGAGCCAGGTCGGTGGCGGCCCGCAGGGACCGGCCTATAAGCCGCTGAATCTCCTGCGTTCGGCCACGGGCCCCGCTTCGCTCGCGCCGGGTGCGCTGGGGCGTCGCCCGGGGGATCATCGCGTACTCGCCGGTGACCCAACCACCTCTTCCCTCACGCCACGGAGGGACGCCATCCTCTACCGTCGCCGTGCAGAGGACGCGCGTGGCGCCGGTGGAGATGATGCAGGACCCTTCCGCGAAGGGTGCGGCGCCGAGCTCGATGGTGACTGGGCGGAGCTCATCGGACCGGCGGCCCGAGGGACGGGGACGACCTGAAGGGAGATTCGTGTTCATGCTCCCAAGATGCCCATTGAAGCACGGCGGGTCGAGCGCCGCCTTCCGTCGAGTCCCCCGAGATGCACCACGGCCGCCTCAGGCGACTGGGACCTCGCTCATCAGAGCGAGAAGATTGCCTTCCGAGTCGCGGAGGAACGCGAGCCAGAGCTCGGACTCCTCCGTCCTGTGCACCGCGAGGGGCTCCCGCTCGAAGGATGCTCCCCTCGCCAGGAGGCCCTGATGAGCCGCGTCGATGTCATCGACTCGGTAGTAGAGGATCGAGGCGGGATGATCCGACCCCTTTTCCTCGGGCACGCCGAGCAGCAGGCGCACCCCACCGCAATCGAAGAACGCCATCTGTGGAGGCGCGCTGAACAGGAAGTCCAGACCCAGCACGTCGCGGTAGAACTCGATCGCCCGCTCCAAGTCGTGGACGTTGATCGCCACCTGTCCGATCGCTCTCAGCTTGAAGGAAGATCCGTCGCTCATCGCCTTCTCCTGCTTCTCGGGGCCCTCGGAGGCCCGGGTGCTCTGCGAAGCGCACGTTGACGTAGTCCAGCCCGAAAGATACCTTGCCTCCATTATTATTAGCTTAGCTAATGAAATGAATAATCGCCAGGTCGCCGACCGTCTCCACTCGGCCGCGGTTCACCTTCTCCGGCACGTACGGACGGTGGACTCGAAGAGCGGTCTGACCGCCTCGCGCCTCTCCGCCCTCTCCGTCATCGTCTTCGGGGGCCCGATCTCGATCTCCGAGCTCGCCGAGGCCGAGCAGGTGCGTCCCCCCACGATCTCTCGCCTGGTCAAGGAGATGGAGTGGGAGGGATTGGTCAGCCGGCAGCGGGACGCCCAGGATCGCCGCGTCACACGGATCCGGGCCACATCGAAGGGCAGGCGGCTGCTCTTCGAGGGCCGCGAGCGTAGGGTGGCGAAGCTCGCGGAGCGCGTGGCCAGGCTCTCGCCGGAAGAGCGCGAGAGGGTGGCAGAGGCCGCCGCTACCCTGGAGCGCTTCAGCCTGCCCGCGGACCACCCCCTGTCATGACGCGGCGACCGCCCGCGTTGGTCTGGCTGCTCGCCCTGGCCGCCTGCGGATCGCCCGGGGAGTATGGGGAGGATGTCGGGGCGACGGACCGCGGGGACCCGACCGCAAGGGCGGAGATCCCCCGCATCGTCCTGGTGACCCACGGGCAATCGGCCGATCCCTTCTGGTCCGTCGTGGCGACCGGGGCTCGAGATGCGGGAGCCGAGCTGGGACTCCGGGTCGAGTACCAGGCGCCCGGCACCTTCAACATGGTCGAGATGAGCCAGCTCATCGAGGCTGTGGTGGCCTCCCGCCCGGCGGGCTTGGCGATCTCGATCCCGGATGGCAACGCTCTCGCTTCGTCGATTCGGGCGGCCTCCGCCACCGGCATCCCGATCCTCTCGATAAACTCGGGGGCGCGTGTCTTCCGCGACCTGGGCCTGAGGGCACACATCGGCCAACCCGAGCGGGACGCCGGTTTCGCGGCGGGACGGCGGATGGCCGAAGCCGGCGTGACCCGCGCACTGTGCGTGAACCACGAGGTGGGGAACATCGCCTTGGACAGCCGATGCGCCGGGCTGGAGGATGGCCTTCGCGAGGCGGGGGGCAGCGTGCGGGTGCTTGCCGTCGACCTGGCCGATCCCGACGACGCCCAGCAGAGAATCAGGGGCGCACTGGCGCGCGAAGCCGGCATCGACGGTGTTCTGACGCTCGGTCCCGCCGGCGCCGTCCCGGCCTTGGCGGCCCTGGCGATGCTACGGGCATCCGGCGGGCGCGAGGCGACGCTCGAGCTCGCCACCTTCGACCTCTCGCTCCCCGTTCTGGAGGCGATCCGGGAGGGCGAGATGAGCTTCGCGATCGATCAGCAGCCGTACCTGCAGGGCTATCTGGCGGTCGTCCTTCTGCACAAGGCCGTCCAGATCGGAGCGCTTCCCGACGGCGTGATCCGAACCGGGCCTGCCTTCGTGACCCGCGATAACGCGGCCGAGGTCATCCGGCTCGTCGGACGGGGAGTGCGTTAGGGATGGAGACCGAGCCGGCCGGCGCGAGGTCTCCCCGCGTGAGGCGCCTGCTCGCCCGGCCCGAGCTGGCGGCCGCACTGGGGGCGGCGGTCCTCTGGATCTTCTTCACGATTCAGGCCGCCGAGCCCTTCCTGAGCCGGGCCGGGACAGCGGCGTATCTGAACGCGGCCGCGCCTCTCGGCATCCTGGCCGTGGCCGTCTCCCTCCTGATGATCGGGGGCGAGTTCGACCTCTCCGTCGGATCGATCATCGGGGTGTCGGGCATGTCCATCATGCTGCTCACCACCCACTTTGGCTGGCCGCTCTGGCCCGCCCTGGCGGCGACTGTGGGGCTGTGCCTCTCGATCGGTTACCTGAACGGCATCATCGTCGTCCGGACCGGTCTACCCTCCTTCATCGTCACGCTGGGCATGTTGTTCACCGTTCGCGGGCTCACGATCGCGATCAGCCGCGGGCTCAGCGGCCGGACGCAGCTGGGTGGCCTCGACGGTTCGACGGGCTACGAGGCGGCCCGGTTCCTGTTCGCCAGCAGCCCGCTGCCGCCCTTCCGCGTCTCCGTGATCTGGTGGATCGGCCTCACGGCCGCCGCGACGTGGGTCCTCAACCGAACGCGCTACGGCAACTGGATCTTCGGCGCCGGCGGACAGGCGGAAACGGCGCGGAACCTCGGAGTTCCCGTAAGCCGGGTGAAAATCAGCCTGTTCATGACCACGGCCGGCGCGGCCTGTCTGGTCGGAATCATCCAGGCGGTCCAGTTCAACGGAGCGGATACGCTCCGCGGCACCCTGCAGGAGTTCTGGGCGATCACCGCCGTCGTCATCGGCGGGACCCTCCTCAGGGGCGGCTACGGGTCGGCCATAGGCGCTGCGCTCGGCGCCCTCATCTTCGGTCTCGTCCGGCAAGGCATCGTGATGATCGGCGTCAACGCCGACTGGTTCCAGGTCGCGCTCGGGACCCTTCTGATCGCCGCGGTTCTCTTCAACAATCAGGTTCGGCGCCTGGTCGAGCAGCGGCGTTGAACCTCTACCCGTACAGCTGTACGTGTAGAGGGATCGGGGATAAAGCGTGATGAGTAGCGATCCTCGGCTGGCGGTGCGGGAGATCAGCAAGACGTTCGGAAGCGTCCGAGCGTTGGAGCGGGTCTCGCTCGACGTGCGGGCCGGTGAGGTGACTTGCCTTCTGGGCGACAACGGGGCCGGGAAGACGACGCTCATCAAGATCCTGTCGGGCGTCTACGGACCGACGGAGGGGGAGATTCGCCTGGACGGCACGAGCTTGCAGCTGAGCTCCCCGCGCGAAGCGCTCGCCCGGGGCATCACGACCGTCTACCAGGACCTGGCCATCGCGCCTCTGATGAGCGTGTGGCGGAATTTCTTCCTCGGCGCCGAGCCGCTGAAGGGTCGAGGCCCCTTCAGGAGGCTGGATCCCGTCCGCTGCGAGCGCATCGCCCGCGAAGAGCTCGCCCGCCTCGGCGTCCAAATCGCGGACACCTACCAGCCGGCCGGGACCCTGTCGGGCGGCGAGCGGCAATCGCTCGCGATCGCGCGAGCTCTGCACCGCGGGGGTCGTCTTCTCGTCCTCGACGAGCCGACGGCCGCCCTCGGGGTCCGGCAGACGAAGGTCCTGTTGCGCACGATCCTGGAGGTGAGCCAGGAGGACGTCGGCGTGATCCTCGTCACCCACAATCCCCATCACGCTTTCCCGGTGGGCGACCATTTCGTCGTGCTTCGGCGGGGGCAGGTGGTCGCCGACCGGGCGAAGGACGAGCTGTCGCAGGAGACGCTCATCCAACTGATGGCCGGAGATGATCTAGCGGCCGGGCCTGGCGGCCCGGCTGCCTGATTACTCGGACAGGCTCCTAAAAGTCGGGCTCATCCGCCGTCGGACCGTACGTCTGCGGCACGGACACGTCCAGCAGACGCAGGAAGACCGTGAGCTGCCCGCGGTGGTGGATCCCGTGGTTGAGAACGAAGCTCCGAACGACGCCGACCTTCGGCATGGCAAACAGGGTCTCGCCGCCGCTCTTGAGCGTCCACTCCTCGAAGAAGGTGGCGTCGCCCGTCGACGCGATCTTCTCACGTGCGTCCGCCGAGTTCCTGTCGAACAGCTCGAGGATCTCCGCGGTGGTGGTGGGCTTGGGCGATTCCCACCCCTCCCCATTGGGCGGGTTCACGTCGAACTCATCCTGATCGAGCGACATCGCGGTCCACATCGGCAGCTCCGCGAGGTGCGCAGCGAGCCGGCCGAGCGTCATCGATTTCTCGTGCGGGCTCCAATCGAGCTTGTCGTCCGGCACCCGCTCGAGAACCTTCCGCGTGGCCGCCATCTCCTGTTCGAATTCGGGCAGTAAGGCCTGAGCAATCGACATCCCGTTCCTCCCTTGCGTGCGAGCGCCGTGGAACTCCGGCGCGACTCCTCCCCATGAACATCCCGGCCGAACTTATAAGGCAGGCTACCCGATCACGATCCCCTTCATGCCGCTTCCCAGCGCGCCGACCAGGAACTCGAAGAACACGATGTCGTTGTCACCGCACGTGTACTTGATCGTCCCCTCGCGCGGCTTGTCGCCCGGCTTTCCGGGGTTGTTCGACCGAACGACGAGGTTTCCGAGGAAGCCGGCGACGGTGTGCCAGGGCATCTCCTTGCCGGTGTTTCTGTTGAAGATTCGGAAGTTGAGGTCCCGGTACTTCATGTAGATGCGCCCGCTGGCCTGCCCCCGTTGAGACACCTTGCTCAGATGGAGGCTGTCGAGCCGGCCCTTCTTGACCTCCAGCCCCACGACGTTCCTCGCGAACTGGTTGAACGTCGACATGTTCATGGGCCCCACGGAGGCCTCGAGGCTGAAGTCCAGGGTCGGCGAGAGCAGGGGATAGGCGAGCCTCGCCTGGACGTGTCCCTCACCGAACAGCTTGCCGGTGACGTCCACGACGACCGGTGTTTCGTGCGTCATCTTCTCACGATCGTTCGTCACGTTGACGACGACGCCGTTCAGCTCCTCGAAGGTCAGCTCTCCGGGACGGGCCGCGCCCTTGGCCAGCTCGGAGTAGCGGATATTGGCGTCAACGAGCCGGATCGTGTCGATCGTCATCGGGACCTCGATCTCCGCGAAGCCGTTGTGATAGCGGCACGCGCGGGCACGAGGCCCCCAGGCGATGTTGATGTCGGCGAACACGTGCAAATCGAGGGAGTCGACCTCGATCGACCGTATGTAGAGCGCGTCCTCGGCGAAGTACCGGTGGAAGTCGAGGCCTCGGATGATAATCGGCCCGGCGTTCACGTTGATCCGGTCCGCCCGCTGCTTGAGGCGGGCGAAGAACGGGGCGGCCTCGAGCGTGGGGACGACGCTGAACTCCTCGATCGCGACCAGCGACTCCTCGCTGTCCGCACGCAGCCCGGCGGCACGGATGACATACAGGCTGTCCTCGACCAGGTGGCTGGCCGAGTCGAAGGCGATCTCGACCCTGGAATTCGCCAGCGCGCGGGCGGGATTCGCGGCCGTCACAAGGTCGATCGTGATGTCCGTGAGCTCGAGATCCAAGCCGTGGAGTGCCGATAGCGAGGTACCGATCTCCGAGTCCTGAATCAGGACGATCGACGCATCGTCGATCCGGATTCGCTCGAGAGTCGCCGGCGGCGCCTCGAAGCCTCCCGTCCCTTCCGCGTCTCCGGCCCCCGGGGCGGCGTCCGCCTCCGCGGCACCCGGCGGCTCCTCATCCGCATCCGCCG
>JAUWDL010000132.1 GCA_030608825.1 Gemmatimonadales bacterium | reverse complement strand
CACCCCGTGCGGCGGCATCCAGGTCAGCGTCCGCCAGCACGAGCATCGGGTTCTTGCCGCCGAGCTCCAGGCTGAAGCCTATGAGGCGCTCTCCGGCCCGACCGGCCACGACCCGGCCCACTGCCGTGCTCCCTGTGAACGAGAGGTAGTCCACCTCTTCGACCACCGCCGATCCCGTGTCCTCGTCCCCCACGACCACCTGCAGAAGATCGGCAGGCAGGCCGGCTCGGTACAGGAGGTCGACGGCCCACAGCGCCGTGAACGGGGTCTTCGGGTCCGGCTTCAAGAGGGCCGCGTTTCCGGCGAGCAGGGCCGGGATCGAGTCGCTGATCGCCAGGCTGAGCGGGTAGTTCCACGGCGCGATCAACCCGGCGAGGCCGACGGGATGGCGATGCTCCCAGGCGACGGTGAGACCCGGGATCGCGCCTCTTCGTTTCCGAGGCTTCAGGTGCTTCCCGCCGTGCAGGGCGTAGTAGCGGGCCACGACGGCGGCGTCCGCGACTTCCTCGTACGCGTGTGCTCTCGCCTTGCCCGTCTCCAGCTGCACGAGGTCCAAGACCTCGTCACGCTGCTCGAGGAGCAAGTCGTGAAGGCGCAGAAACGCCTGTGCTCTCTCGTCGAAGGGGGTCGACGCCCACCCGGGCTGTGCGTCTCGGGCGCGAAGCGCGGCCGCCCTGACGTCGGCCGGCATGGCATGCGGTACTCTTCCCAGGGTGTCTCCGGTGAACGGGATCTCGACGGCAATCGTCTCGCCCGGCTCTCTCACCGGCGCGAGGCGGGAGGCGACCCGCTCGAGCATCGCCGCATCCACGGATCCCGTTCCCCGTACCGCGCCCGTGGCAGGTCGGTCTGCGGGGGCAGGGCTGTTGTGACTCATTCTCCCCTCCGGTCCGCTCTCCCCGGTCCGCCGACCGCCCGAGTGGGGCCAGCTTGGACGGCGCTCACAGCGACGGATAGTCTTGGACGGCGTCTACAGCGACGGATAATATGGAAGGTCGAACTTCAACGCTCACCCGAAACGGAGCAGGAGAATGAAACCGAAGTCGTGCGTGGCCGCGTGGCGGCGGCCGGCGGGAATCCTCCGAGCGACGCTTCTGACGGCCATCCTTCTCGGCTCCACCACGCCGCTACTGGCACAGGAACCCCTGGACGCCGACTCCGATGACGTCGAGTCGATCGACGCGATCATCGCGGCTCTCTACGACGTGATCTCGGGACCGGCCGGCCAGGAGCGGGACTGGAACCGGTTTCGATCGCTCTTCCTTGCGCAGGCGCACCTGATTCCCTCGGTCGTCACGCCTGACGGCAGCATTCGGCACGTGGTGTGGTCACCCGAGGAGTACGTCTCGCGAGCCGGGGCGCAGCTGGAGGAGGTCGGCTTCTTCGAGAGCGAGATCGGCCGGGTCACCGAAGAGTTCGGCAACGTCGCCCACGCGTTCAGCGCCTACGAGAGCAGGATTGAAGAGGGTGAAGGCCCCATCCAGCGCGGGATCAACAGCATACAGCTCTTCTGGGACGGCACCCGCTGGTGGATCGTGAACATCGCGTGGGATCAGGAACGGGACGACAACGAGATCCCCGACAAGTACCTGAACTAAACTCGGGCGGCGCCCAAGAGCCGGTCCGGCCGTAAGTCAGCGGACCTCAAGTCAGGGAGAGGGGCTCTCGGCAGGGCTCCTGTCGACCAGGATGGCCATCACCGGGACGCCTTCAGAGAGGCGCTCCAGACCGCCGACCACCACCGTGTCTCCCGCCGCGGCGCCCGCCCTGAGCTCCACGAAGCCTGGTGTACGAATGCCTAGCTCCACCTGCCGGCGCGTGGCCTGGCCTTCGGTGATCGCCCAGACGTAGTCGGCGCCCGAGAGCGGGAGGATCGCGTCCTCCGGAACCACGACGGCATGCGGGCGCTCCTCGGTCGCCAGGCTCGCCTCGATGAACATGCCCGGCTTCAGGTAGCGGTCCGGGTTCGGCACCCTGGCCTTCACGGTGATCGTGCGGCTCGGAAGGCTGACGACCGGATCCACGAACTCCACGTCCCCGATGAACTCGCGCTCGACGACGGCCGCCACTCGGAAGGACACCTTCTGGCCGACGGCCAACGCCTGCGCGTGCCTCTCGGGCACCCGGAAGCTCGCCCTCTGTGGGTCCACGGTCTGCAGCGTCGTGAGGGCGCTCGTCCGGTTCACGTAGTCGCCCACGCTCACGAGACGCTCGCCGACGACCCCGGAGAAGGGAGCGCTCACAACGGTGCGCTCGAGTCGCACCTCGAGGAGATCCAGCTCGGCCTGAGTGCTTCTGGCGTTCGCCTCGGCTTCATCCAGCTGCGCCGGCGAGGTGGCCTTCTCCTCGATCAGGGCCTGCGTACGCGCCAGCGCCTGGGCGGCCAGATCCCGCTGAGCCTGAAGGCGGGCGACTTGGGCCTTGAGCTCGGCATCGTCCACCTTGAAGAGAGGCGTGCCGCGGCGGACCTCCGCCCCTTCGCGGACCAGGATCTGGACGATGCGCCCCTCGACATCGGGGCGAAGCTCGATCGACTGCACGGCCTCGATCTGGCCGGTCGCCAGGATCCTCTCGACCACGGTCTGTTCCTGGGCGATCGCCACCTCTACCGGCATCCCCGGCGGCGGCCCGCCTCCGGCGGCGCCTTCGCTCGAGTCGGCGCTGCACGCCGCAGCGCCGAGCCCCAGCGGCAGGAGCAGCAGGGGCAGCAGGGGCAGCGCCCCTGCCGCCGACTCACTCCGAATGTTCATCATCTAGCCTCCACAGGCTCGAGCGCCGGCGCCCCCCGTCGGCTTCGCAGCCGGGCGAGCAGGCCATCGAGCACGATGTAGACGACAGGTACGAGGTACAACGTCAGGGTCGTCGACACGAGCATCCCTCCGAGGATCGCATACCCCAACGGGCGCCGGCTAGCCGAGCCGGCCCCCAGTCCCAGGGCGATCGGCATGATCGCCGAGATCGTGGCGACGGAGGTCATCAGGATCGGCCGCAGACGAATCCGACCGGCTTCGAGGATCGCCTCCACCGTGTCCAGCCCGCGCTCCTTCAACTGGTTCGCGTACTCGACGAGCAGGATGGAGTTCTTCGTCGAGAGGCCTACGAGAAGCACCATCCCGATCTGACTGAACAGATTGAGCGTGGAGCCGGCGATCAGAAGCGTGGTCAGCGCGCCCGTCACCGCCAACGGCACGGAGAGCAGGATCGTGAACGGGTGGACCAGCGACTCGAACTGGGACGCCAACACCATGTAGACGACGACGAGCGCGAGGATGAAGGCGAAGAGGAGGGCGGAGCCGCTCTCCTCCAGCTCTCGCGAGTCTCCCGCCAGGGCCGTCGTGCTCCCGCGCGGCAGGACCTCGGCCGCCGCCGCGCTCAGGGAGTCCAGCGCCTCTCCGAGCGTGAAGCCCGGGGTGAGGCCGGCGGTGAGGGTGAACGAGCGCACCCTCGAGTAGTGGTTCAGCTGACGCGGGCTGACCGTCTCCTCCACGCGAACCAGCGCGTCCAGGCCCACCAGCGAACCGTCCCTCCCCCGGACGTAGAGGCCTGTCATGTCGCTCGGCGTGGCCCGGGCGTCCGGTGACATCTGAACGATCACCTCGTAGAGCTTGTTCTCGCGGGTGAAGGTGCTGACCTCCCGCCCTCCGAGCATCGTCTGGAGGGTGCTCGCCATGTCGGCGATCGACACGCCCAGGTCTTCCGCCCGGTCACGATCGTAGATCACCGTGAGCTCGGGCTTGTTGATGCGGAGGTTCGTGTCGACGTTGACCAGTCCCGGGATCTGGCGCGCTCTCGCCACGAAACGATCCATCCCGACACCAAGCGAGTCGAAGTTCGGATTGCGCACGACGTAGTTGACCGGACTGCCCCAGCCGAACGCGGGCGGGTTGTTCGCGAAGGCGAAGACTCCCGGAATCGCGAACAGTTGGGGCTGGATTTCCGAGATGATCTCCTGCACCGAGCGGTCGCGGTCATCCCAGTCCGAGAAGCGGGCGAAGGCGATGGCACCGTTCACCCGTCCTCCCCACCCGATCACGCTGAAGAGGTGCTCGATCTCGGGAACGCCGAGGAGAATCTTCTCGATCTGCCGCTGATACTCGTCGGTGTACTCGAGGGATGCCCCCTCCGGCGCCACGGTGATCGCCACGAAGTACCCCTGGTCTTCGGGCGGCACGAACTCGCGCTTCAGGGCCTTGAAGACGAAGACGGCAAGGAAGACCGTGGCGAAGGCGCCGAGGAGCACGTAGCGCCGGTGGCGCACCGCCCACTTCAGGCTCGTGCGGTAGAGCTCGGCGATCCGCAGGAAGGCCCGCTCGAAGGCATTGAACAGCCTGCCGTGGCTCTCCGGGACCCGCAGGATCTTCGCGCACAGCATCGGGGTGAGCGTGAGCGCGACAAAGGAGGAGACCACCACGGCGGCCGTCATCGAGAGGCCGAACTCGCTGAACAGCCTTCCCGTGGTTCCGCGCAGGAAGGCAAGCGGCGAGAACACGGCCACCAGAGCGACCGTCGTCGCGATGACCGCGAACGCGATCTCGCTCGTCCCCCGCATCGCGGCTTCCGTGGGGCTCTCTCCCAACTCCTCCTGATGCCGGTACGCGTTCTCCATCACGATGATGGCATCGTCGACGACGATACCGATGGAGAGGATGAGGGCGAGCAGGGTCAGGTTGTTGATGGTGAAGCCGAGGAAATACATCACACCGAACGCGGCGATGATCGAGGTGGGGATCGCCAGACCGGGAATGATCGTGGCCCTCAGGTTCCTGAGGAAGACGAAGATGATCATGACGACCAGGAAACCGGCCAGGAGGAGAGTGTCCTGGGCTTCCTCGATCGAGCGACGTACGAATATGGAGCTGTCGAAGCCGACGTTGAGCTCGATGCCCGGCGGCAGCTCCTGCTCGATCTTCGGCAGCTCGGCCTGAATGCGGTCCGAGACCTGGATCAGGTTGGCCTTCGACTGGCGGACCACCCCGATCGCGATGGCGGTTCTCCCCTTGTAGCGGAGGATCGCGCGATCGCTCTCCGGCCCCAG
>JAUWDL010000128.1 GCA_030608825.1 Gemmatimonadales bacterium | reverse complement strand
CGCCTCCACCTTCGTGGCCATGTCGGCCAGCAGGAACCGGAGGCCCTGAAAGGCGGAGACCCTCGAGCCGAACTGCTTTCGCTCGCACGCCCAGTCGACGGCAAGGTCGAGCGCTCCCTGGGCCATCCCCAGCGCCTGCGCCGCGACGCCGGGCCGCGAAGCATCGAAGGTCCGCATCGCCGTGATGAAGCCCGTGCCCTCGCGGCCGATCAGGTTCTCGGCAGGCACCCGGCAGTCCTCGAAGACGAGCTCGCGCGTGGCCGAGGCCCGGATCCCCATCTTGTCTTCCGTCTTGCCGAAGCTGAAGCCGGGGGTCCCCTTCTCCACTACGAGCGTGCTCGCACCGCGCGGACCCTTGTCGGGGTTCGTGAGCACGATCACCGTGTATATCTCGGCTTCCCCGCCGTTGGTGATCCACTGCTTGAGTCCGTTCAGCACGTAGTGATCGCCGTCCCGGATCGCGGTCGTGCGAATCGCGCCGGCGTCGGACCCGGCCTGCGGCTCGGTGAGGGCGAAGCCGGCGAGACGCCGTCCCGCCGCTATGTCCGGGAGGAAACGCTGCTTCTGTTCCTCGCTCCCGCCAAGGAGAATCGGCATCGCGCCCAGCGCCGTGCTGGCGAAGGCGAGCGCGATCCCGCCGCAGGCTTTCGAGAACTCCTCGGTCACGAGCACCAGGTTCATGGTCGCGGTCTCATCGCCGAGCCCCCCGTACTTCTCATCGATGAAGACGCCGAACAGGTCCGACTGCGCCATCTTCTCGACGACCGGCCACGGGAAGTCGCCGGTGCGGTCGTACTCGGCCGCGACCGGCCGGATCTCGTTGTCGGCAATCGCGCGCGCCAGCTCGCGGATCGCCTCCTGCTCCTCCGTGAGGAAGTAGTCCATCACGTCGAGGACCTCACGCCTTCGGGGGATCCGACCAGAGCAGGGGATGCTGCACCCAGATCTCGCCCTTCTTGAACAGCACTCGGGCGAGATGCTCGGGGGCGGCGTCTTCGAAGGAGCTTACATCCAGCCAGCCGCGCAGGCTTCGCGGCTCGGCCAGCGCCTGCAGTCGCTCGATGAGGAGCATGGCATCCAGGTTCACCTCGCTCAACGCCACGCGGACGGTTCCGTCGGAAGCGGCCTCGGCTCTGAAATCGCCCTCCGGGTAGAGGCCCTCGAAGGTGTCCGCCAGATCCTGAAGCGCGCTCGCCGCTGCCGTCGGATCTGCGGCACCGAGCTCGATGCTACCGTTGAGCCGCTGCTCGAACGATTCGACCGCGATCTCGTGACCGTCGGAGTAGGGCCGCTGCAGCGCGCCGTCGTATCCCGGGTGCGCCCAGCGGATGTGCAGGGCGCCGCCGGCTGTCACCCGCAGGCGAACCAACTGCTCCGTTTCCTCCGTACGGACGAAGAGATCGCCACCCGGGATCCGGGTCTGGAGATCGTAGGGGATCTCATCCAGGATTCGAACCAACTCGCTGGCGGTCGCGGCGAGGACCGGAGCGTCGGTCGGTTGGACGTGGCGGACCAGGACGGCGCCTGATTCGGGATCGTACTCGAGCCACTCTCCGGGGATCGAGGCGAGACGAGCTCGTGCTTCGTTCGGAAGCTCGCCCAGATCGACACGACCATGGCAGCGGGAAACGATGGACATGAACCTACTCCGATCTGAGTGGGTGTCTCGACGGCCTCCAACAAGAGAGCAGCAAGCGTCGGCGCACGGCGAAACGCTAAACGAGCCTAGCAGGCTAGGGAAGGTATGTCAGTCGGGAGCATCTCGGCTAAGGCTGTGGTGAAAAGCCGTATCTGCCGGTAGGATTAGACGGCCCGACCACACGCTACAAGGAGCCGGAATCCGCGCTGCCGTGAAACGATCGCTGACTCTGAGCGGCCTCTCATGGCCTCGACTCCTGAGCTTCGCCTCGGGGATCGGGATGGCCGCCTTCTCGCTTCTCACGGTCGAGCACTACTTCGCGGCCAACTACCCATCCGGGATCTTCGAGGGCTCCTTTTGCGACATCGGCGCCTTCTTCAACTGCGATTCCTCGGCCTACTCCACGATCTCGGCGCTTTGGGGCGTCCCCGTGGGCTTCTTCGGTCTCATCCTCGGCGGGCTGGTCGCCCTCGGCGCGGTCTTTCCCTCCGAGAGCTTCGAGCGCACGAACAAGACCCTGTCGCTGCTCAACATGCTCGGCGTTGTCGCGCTCCTCGTCTATTCGGTCGTCTTCCTTGGGAGCCTCTGCCTGCTCTGCAGCGGCTTCTACGCGTTCTCGCTGCTCAGCTATCTGCTGTTCTGGCGGTACGGGCTGGAGCGCGACGGGGGACTCCGCCGACGCTGGCTCTCACCCTCGGCCAAGCTGCTCGCCACGGCCTTCGTGATCACCGCAGTAGGTGCTTGGGGCGTCGCGGAGTACCACGAGGCGCGGAGAGAGGCCCAGTCCGGGGGCGCCGCCGCGCGAGCGGTGGAGCAGTTCTACAGCCTCGAGCCCGTGCCCTGGCCCAGCTTCATATCGCCTTACCGGACGGCTCGATCGACGGATCGGTTCGATGACGCTCCGATCCGGATCGTCGAGTACGCCGACCTGCTCTGCCCGGATTGTCGCTTCCTGTCGGAGCAGCTCGCCAAGCTCGAAGAGGAGTTCGCGGGCAAGCTGAACATCGCCTTCCAGTTCTTCCCCCTGGAGGCCCGCTGCAACGACGTCGTGGACAAGGATCTCCATCCCGGTGCCTGCGAGCTGTCCTATGTGGCCGCCTACGATCCCGATCTCTTCCTGGAGATCCACGACGAGATCTTCGAGAACTTCCAGTTGGCCAAGACCAGCGCCGAGTGGAGACGGGAGCTGAGCCGGCGGCATGGCGTTGAAGCGGCGGCAGAAGACTCCGTGACGCACGCACTCGTGCACCGGATGATCGAGACGGGGCGGGAGTACGGGAGGACATCGGCGGAGTTCGCCCACGGCATCCGGTCGACCCCGACGATGATCATCAACAACCGGATGATCATCGGTACCCTGCCCTACGCGCAGCTTCGCGCGATCTTCCAGGCCCTGGTGGACGAGGCGGAGGGTACGGATCGACGCTTCATGGAGAACTGGGAGGAGACGGACTGAGCGTCCGCTCGGCCACGTCCCGCTCTACCCGTTCTGCCAGTTGATCCAGGAGAACCTGCATCCGCGCCCGACGCTTGCGGACGTGAGCGGCGAAGAAGCCGCGCGCGGCGCCGTATGAAGCCCCGATGATAGCGACGGGGAACGCGATCATGAACGCCACCGAGCCGAGCGCGGTTCCCAGCGCACCGCCGACGCCGATCCCGACCCCAACTCCACCGCCTCCCATCAGGCCGCCGAAGAGCCCCCCGGCGAAACCCGCCAGGCGCTCCTCGACCCGGATCAGCGTCTCGCCGTCCCGGCACGTCACGAGGACCTGCTGGGAGGAGGTGTTCGTGTCGGAGCGCGAGCTCCACGTGAGGGTCTTCCCCACCGCGCTGGCGTTTCCCTGACCGACAGTGGCGGCCTGCATCAGCGGCACGAGCTCCTCGAAGCTGGATTCGGGGAGCTCGCCGGGGATGGTACGCTCGAGCACGAAGGCGATGGGCGCGCCCAACAGTTGCTCCCAGGGTCCGGAGGCGGCACCTACCTCCAACTCGGCGGCCGCACGGCGAAGATAGGCCGGGTCGATCCCCACCTCGGAGGCCACCTCCTGCAGCTCAGCGAGCGTGAGCCCGGTGGGATCCGCAGCTGAAGGCTCCGAACGCTGGAACTCGGTCGCCCGGCGGAGGATCAGGCCGACCTCCTTCTCCGAGTAGCGTCGGGAAGAGCGCTCCTCCTCCGTCATGGCGGTCGAGACCTATCCGGCGGCCCGCCTCAGACCCTGGAGCCGCTCGGCTTGGCTCCGCGCATCAGGACAGCCAGTACAACGGCGATGAGGATCAGGGCCGGCACGTCTCCCATGAGGTTCGGACGCTCCACGGGGTCTCGAAGGGCCTGAGCCAGCATGATCAAGCCATGGATCAGGCTGGACCACACGGTGAACCAGATCAGGCTGCGGTTCGCGGCCGGGTCGCGGGACGCGATGATGAGGAAGATGCCGAGCACGGCGTAGACGCCGATGATCATCTGCTCGTACTCCGACTGGCGGGGCTCCCACATGAAGCCGGCCGGCCAGACGATCGTCAGCGGGAGGAGGCCGACCAGGAAGATGAGGCCCACGATGAGCAGCGCGATTCTGAGCGGCTTGTCCTGGGTCATGGCGTGCCTCCTTATTGGCTAGGGGTCGGGGGACCAAGTGCTACGGCGCGATTCGAGATCAACCTTGCTGAGCGAAGATCTCGTCGAGCCGGCGCTGTGCGGCTTGGACCCGCGGCAGGAGCTCGGGATCGGCATCCTTCCAGAGCTCCACGAAGCGGGCGTAGTACCCGGACGCCTTCTCCCATTCTTCGCGCTCGTCGTAGAGCTGACCCAAGCGTTCGAGCGCGGGAGCGAGACCGAACGGATCGGTCCGCCAGGAGCCGGCCCAAGGCGTGTTTGCGTAGCGCTCGTACGTCGCGACCGCGGAGTCGACCTGGCCTCCCAGGTCGTAGGCCCGGGCGAGCTCGAAGACGCCACACAGCCGGCAGAGTCCTCGGGTCAGACCGCTCAAGTAGTCGATCGCCGCATCGTAGCTGCCCCCCTCCAGCGCGATGTATCCGCGCGCCAGCAGCGGCCAGTCGAGAACGAGGTCGACCCTGAGATCCGGCGCGACCTCCGCCTCGAGAGCCTCGACCATCTCATCGGCTTTCGAGGCTTGCCCGGCGGCGGCATAGGCCACGGCCAGAGCCGCATAAGGGCGGTCGAGGGGATCCAGGCTTTCCAGCGTGTACTCGTCGAGCGCCGCGGCAAGGCCGTCGAGCGCGAGGTCCTGATCCACGGCCAGCGCCCCTGACAGCCTGACGGCCCAGGCGGCGTCGGCCAGGTACTCGGCACCGAGACTCCGCTCCCGATCGAGATCGAGCGCCACAGCCTGTCGCCTTCGCGCAGCCTGCAGCTTCCCTTCGATGGCATCGACGCTGGCGAGCCGCCTCTCGACGTCGGCCTGTCGGGCCAAACTGCCCGATTCCTTGGCCCGGGCCGCCTCGTAACGGGAGCGCGCTTCGTCGTAGCGGCCCTCCGCGACGGCATGCGCCCCGGCTCGCATATCCACCAATGGGTTGTTTGGCCACGCGGCGGCAGC
>JAUWDL010000050.1 GCA_030608825.1 Gemmatimonadales bacterium | reverse complement strand
CGTGGCCAAGGCGATGACCCGAGAGGAGCTGCTGGCGGTGGATCCCTCGACTCCGCTCGCAGCTAGCGCCGATAGCTTCGTCGTGCTCTCCCGGCGATCCTATCGCCCGGATCGCGCGATCAGCCCGGGCGAGCGAGGGGTGCTCGTGCGTATGCGCGAGGGATACATGGTGGACGAAGCAGTCGCCACGCACGGCTCGCCGTACACGTATGATCGCCACGTGCCGCTCGTCTTCATGGGGCCCGGCATCGAGCCCGGCCGGCTCGACGAGGTCGCGGCGACGGTCGACGTGGCGCCCACCCTGGCCCGGCTGGCTCGGATCCCCTTCCCGCCGGGACTCGACGGCAGGGTCCTGATCGACCCCTAAGGAGCTTCAACGCCTACCAGTTCTCCGCCCTGCCGAGGGCCGTGAAGAGCAGGATGCGCTCTCTGACCGGGTCTCCCGTCAGGGCGGCCCAGCAATCCGCGTAGATGTCCACCTGCCGCCTGTAGGCACGCGTCCGCCGCTCGAATTCGGGGTCGTCTCCCCGGTCGGTCTTGTAGTCGGCGATGACCCAGCCATCCGGTTCACGGAAAGCGAGATCGATGACTCCTTCGACGGTCACCGGAACGTCCGCGTGAGCCTCGTGACCTCCGTACGGAGAAGCGAAGGGCATCTCCACGTGGCGCTCCTCCGCGGCCGCCGCCCTCTGCCAGAGCTCCGAGGCCTGCACCTGGCTGACGAGGTCGAGCAGATCCTCGAGGTTTCTGGGCTCGCCCGTCTCGTCGACCGGAAGCTCGTACTCCACCAGCAGGGCCCGGCAGAACAAGCGGAACGGCTCGCCTTCCATCCCCCGAGCGGCGGCAGCGAGAGCGGCATGGACGGCCGAGCCCCACTCGTAGCCACGAGGACCGCCGGGCGCCGCGCTCGGCTCCGCGGACGAGGGCTCCGCTGGATGCTCGCCCTCGGCTCCGCCCGTCGCGAGCTCCTCGTACCCCTCTTTGGCCAGCGCCGTGACGGATTCCATCAGGTAGGTGGGGGAGCCAAGGGCCAGTCTCGCCTCTCGCGTCACGGCGATCGACCGCTCGATCTCGGTGGGGCTCACGTCGACCTCCGCCTTCTCCGGAGGCCTTCCGGGCCTGAGATCCAGAATCTCCGCCATCTCCGTCAGAGCCCCGTGGTAGCCCCTCCACGGAGACTTGTCCCTGCCGGAGATTCGGCCGATCACGAGCTCGTCCTGGGCGCGCGTCCCCGCCACGTACAGTAGCCGATCCCGCTCTGCCTCATCAAACGCTCGCTCCTCCACCTGACGCCGAGCCCAGTCCAGCGGCCGAGCCAGGTCGACCCAGTGATGCGGACCCTTCCTCTCCTGCAACACCATATAGGCGACGGGGTCTCCCGTTGCCGGGCGCTCCACATGCAGCTTGACCGGGTGGAAGGACTCGAGCTCCGCCCCCGTCAGGACCACGACGGGAGCCTCCAGCCCCTTGGCCCGGTGGACGTTCATCACTCTCACCAGATCCTGTCGGCCGGGCTCGAAGGGCGTCTCGGCGTCCTCCCAGGCCAGTGCGGTCGCGAGAGCCTCGGTCGCACCGACAAGCGAGGCGTCTCCCGCCAGCGCACGGGCGCGCACGGCGTCGAGACCGTAGGCGATCGTCCCGGCGCGTACGCCACCAAGAGATCCGGTGGCGGCGTAGGGGAGCAGCCCAAGCTCGGCGCAGAGCTCGCCGAGTAAGACGTCGGCGGGGACTTCGTTGCTTTTCAGCCACCAGGCGCGAAGTCGTGCCAGAGCCGCCCGCACCTCCTCGGTGCCTCCTGCTCGCCCCTTCGGATCATCCGTCGCGCGGAACCGGCCTCCGCACAGCTGGTGTTCGGTCAGCTTCTCCAGATCGAGCCCGAAGAACAGGCCGGTCAGCACGGCCACCGTCTTGACGTTGTCCTCCGGGTCGGCCAGCGCTGCGAGGAGCGTCATCAGCTCGGACAGCTCCGTCTCGATTCCCAGTCGCGCGCCGGAGACGTCCACGGGGACGTTTCTCTCTTCGAGGGCCCGCGCATACAGGTCGAGGTGCTTGCGGTTGCGGGTCAGGATCAGGAAGTCTCCGGGCTTGCGGCCGTCCCCGGCCTCGAGCCGGTTGGCCACCCATGCGGCCAGGAGCTGGGCGTCGGCGTCGGCTCGGCTTCTGCTGCCGCCCGAGACCACCAGGTCGTAGCGGAACACCCCCTCGCACGGAGCCGGATCATCCTTCGGCCGGACCACGAGGCGTGAAAACGCTGCCTGATGGGGTGTCGCGTGCTCCGGAAAGAGTCCACCGCCGCCGAAGGTCGCGTTCACGAGGTCGGCGATGCCCTGCCGCGACCGGAAGTTCGTGACGAGCTTGAGCACCTCGCCGAACTCCTCGAAGCGCCGCCGGACGAGGTCGTATACGACGATGTCTGCGCGCCGGAAACGATAGATGCTCTGTTTCGGGTCGCCGACCACGAACAACGCACCATCCCGCGGGACGGCCGTTCGCCAGTCACCGCCGGATTCTTCCGGCTCCGACGCCAGCAGAAGGAGAACCTCCGCCTGAAGCGGGTCCGTGTCCTGGAACTCGTCCACCAGAATTCGCCGGTAGCGAAGGCCCAGATCCCTTCGCGCGCCCGAGCTCTCGCGCAGGAGATCAGCGGCCAGGAGAAGAAGGTCCTGGAAGTCCAGGCGTCCCTCCCGGCGCCGGCCTGCCGCCAGCTCGCCGGCCGCACGCGTGACGAGCCGGATGGAGATGGCGTAGCGGTGGGCCAGCCACCGGTCGTGAAGCTCACGCACCGCTCCCCCCCCGCGGACGAACGCGTTGAGCTCGTCACGAAAGCCCTTTGCCGCCGCCTTCCCGGCGCTCGAGTCGGACCACCGGTTCTGCGTGACGTTGTAAGACGCCTTGCCCACGAGGAGCGAGAGGGAGTCGAAGAATCGTCGGCGGTCGGACCAGTCCTGAACGTCCCTTCGGTAGGCAAGCTGCCGCAGCCGCTTCTGGACCTCGTCCCATCCTCCGATCGGCTCGGTGGCCGGCATGAGCTCGAGGCCGCGATCCAGCAGCCGCTCCAAGTCGCTCCGTGCCGCGACGATGGCATCGTCAGCCGGCATCGCCGCCTCCTCCGCTGCGAACGGGACGTCCAGGTTGTCGGAGACCGTGTCGAAGGCCGCCTCGAGCATTTCGGGGCGGAGCCCGACATCGGCGAGCTCTTCGAGAACCGGATCCTCCTCGGCGACGAGGCGCTCGAGAAAGGAGTGCCAGTAGCTCTTCCGCAGCCGCAGCATGTCTGCCTCGGGTGTCTCTTCGAAGGCGGGGTCGATACCGGCCTCGAGAGGACGCTCGCGAAGAAGCCTGGCGCAGAAGGCGTGGATGGTGCCGAGAAATGCCCGGTCGATGCCGCGGAGCGCCTGATTCAGGAGGTCGCGCTGGGCTCCCTCCGGCGGGCACTCGTCGAGCTTCGCCTCCAGGGCGCCCTGAAAGCGTTCCCGCAGCTCGGCGGCCGCTTTTCGCGTGAACGTGACGGCCGCGATCTCGTCGATTTTCGCCGCGCCGCTCTGGATCAGCGCGACCATCCGGTCCGTCAACGCCGTGGTTTTTCCGGAGCCGGCGCCGGCCTCCACCAGGAGGTTCCTGTCCAGATCCGTCTCGATCCGATCCCGTGCCGCCTGATCGGTGAGCGGAGGCCGGGATCCGAGCGCGGGGTTCTCTCCGCTCAACGGGAGCCGTCCCAAGCCCGGGCCGCCCTCAGCGCCTCGTATTCCCCGCCGGACGCCCAACGGCTCTCGGCCCACTCGAGGAGCGGCGAGTCGTCCTTGCCCGACGGGCCCGCGGCCACCCGACAGATCGCCCGGTAGTCGCAGAATCGGCAGTCGCCCGGGTTCTCGGTTGGTGGGAAGTGCCCGGCGGCCACGCCATCCAGCAGGCGGGCGATGAGCTCCGTGCCCGAGGCGTACGCGGAGCTCTCGTAACGACGGACCGTGTTTTGTCCCCGGCTGGATGGGAAGTGATACTCGAACGCCTGGACGCGGCGCCCCAACAGTTCTTCCACGACCCTCGTGTACACGATGTGCTGGAGCCTTCGGCCGCCGTTGAAGGTGCCCGAACCGCGATCGTAGCCGAACGAGCTCCCGGTCTTGTAGTCCACGATCGTCAGCTCGGGATCTCCGCCATCCACCCGATCCGCCGCTCCTCGCAGGAGGATCGTGCCGCCCGGGACCTCCATCGGGAACGGGGCGTCGCCGCCGAGGCCGAACTTGAGCTCGAGCGCGAGGGGTGGCGGAATCGATCGGGTCATGTTGCAGAAGGACCTCACGTCCTCGGCCAGGTCCTCCAGCTCGCGTCGGAAGACCGCCTGGCTCGGCGTCGGCATCTCGCCGAGCTTGACCTCGGCTTCTTCCGCCAGGATCTCGATGGCTCGGGCCTCTCGCGTCGCCTCGTGATCGTCTCCTTCCATCCGCTCTTGAAGGACGCGCTCGAACACGGTGTGGAGCAAGCTGCCGCGCTCCCTCGCGTCGAGCCATCGGTCGGGGTCCCGGACCGGGTCGTCCGGCGGGTCGAGCCAGAGCACCCTCCTGAAGAGGTACTTTCGCGGACAGGCACCCAGGCTCTCCAGCGCGCTGGCCGATAAGGTTCGGCCAGCGTTCAGCCGCGGATCCAGCTCCTCGGCTCGCGGCCGGATGACGCCGTGGAAGGCGTTGCCCTCCTCGCTGCGGATCGCTTCACGGGCCCTGATCCCGGCGTCGAGGCTGGGAAACAGGGCACGGACGGCGGAACGGGCCTCCAGCAGACGGCCTCCTTTCTCGAGGTTCCCGAGCCAAACGTCCTGCTGGTCCAATCGGCCGCCCCTACGCGGAACGGGACCGGCCAGAGGCCTGAGCTCACTGTGAAGCTCCTCGAATGTGGCCGACGGGCGACGGCGGCTGAGCCGGAACGCATCGAGGAGTGCTGCCGCTGGCGCGATCTCGCGGGCCTCGCAGGGACTCCAGGCCGAGTAGCTGAGCGTGATGCTCCCGCGGAGCCGGGCGAGCAGGGCGGCAAGCTGGAACTGACGTTCGGCAAGCCGGTCGGTCGACGTCGACAGGTCTTTGCCCGCCAATGCCCGCCGGTCGGCGTCGAGAAGCAGAGGGTCCAGAAGCCGGCCTCCGGGGAAACGGTCCGAGTCGAGGCCGACCACGAACGTGAGGGGCCGTCCCGTCACGCCGCCGTGCTCCAGGTCCGTCAGATACAGATGCCCGCCCGCCGAGCTCCAGGGAGCTCTGCCCTCCGCCCGGGGAGCAGGCACGCGGATCTGTAGGTGTGCGCGGACGATGGCGGCCGCCGCACCGTACTCCGTCGGACGCGATAGAGTCGTCGCGATCCGGAGGAGGATGCGGTCGATTCGCTCCTTCGCCGTAACGTCGACCGGATCCTCCGCGGGGACGAAACGGAGAAAGGCGGAGAGACCACGAGCCACGTCGCCCGCCGACACCGCTTCGGGCTCGTCCTCCGGTCCCTCACGAGTCGGCGGCGCGCTCTCGATGATCGGAGAGAGTATCGAATACAGCGCTTCCAGCTCGCGACGACGCCGCTTCACGCGCCACCCTGGATCCTCGCCCGCGTCACGGACTTTCCGCTCGGCAGCTCTCGCCGCTGCCAGCTGATCTTTGATCACCGTCAAGTAGCGCGAGCGTCCCCACCCGATGCGCAGCGATCGCAGCCTGCGGGCGAGGGACACCCCATGCGGCCCGTGCCGGCCTTCCGGGCGCAGGTCTCCGGATTCCAGCAGCCGGCGGATCACGTCAGCCCCAAAGCCACCGTCCAACCAGCGGAAGTAAGCCGTGAAGGCCCGCCCCGGACGCGTTCTCTCGACGGGCAGTCCGACGGCGAGCGTTACGGGTACGTCCAGCTGCTGCGTGAGCGCGTGTAGGGCGGAGCCGTAGGCCTGAGGATCCGACGCTATGATCTCCACGTCATCCCAACGGGCCCCTGCCTCCGAGACGCGCCGCAGCACCTCGCGCAGCTCGTCGGCCATGCTTCCGGCGGCGAACAGGTCGATCGCCTCCCTCGGCGCCTCGGGGGCGAGCGCCGGTGCGTGCAGAAAGGACAACAAACTGGTCGGCCGACCAGCCTTCCAGAGAACCTCCGCCGGCGCGTTCAGGCCCTCGACCGGGTCCGTCTCCAGGATCTCCGCTCCGAGTTTCAGCAGGCGACCGACGAACCGGCCCGGAAGCCCCCGCAGAGACAATCCTGGAAGCAGGTAGATCCTGCGGCCGGCCAACGGTGAGGATCGGCCCTCGTGTCCCGCGCCGCGGAGCACACCGGCCGTGCGCCCGAGGATCTCTGCATGATCGGCCAGTCGATCGGAGCGAAGGCGGGTCTCGTACTCCTCGAGGATCGCGCCCACCACGCCGATCTTGTCGGGATCCGCCACCGGCGTGTGCCGTACCTTATCCGGGCCGACGCCGGCCAGTCGTAGCGTACGAACGCTCTGCCTGAGCCGTTCCCTGAAGCCCACGCTGTCGACCAGTCTGGCGAAGCGTTCGGGCGGGTCGGGCACGAGAATACGGTCGATAGCCTCGTCGAGAAGGGCCTGCTCCTCGAACTCGTCGAGCGGCCGGATCCCCCCTTCGGCCAGAGCCGGGCCCGCCAGCTCCATGGCGAGCGGCCGAACCGTGGACACCTCGAAGCCGATCCACGAGCCCCGCCTCCTGGCGAGCTGCCGAATCAGCTCGTGCGCTTCCCCACGGGTCCGTCCGACGATGATCTTACGATCACGCGGGTAGCGCCGTGCCGCGACCTCCAGGGACTCGAGGATCGTCGCGGAGTGCCCGCGAGCATCTGACGTGCCGGGCACATCAGTTGGATCGGTCGGCGGCAGGAACTCGAAGCCGAGTTGCTCTTCCACTATCCTGAGACGACGATTGCGGGCAGGGGTACAGACATACGTTCAGCAAACCTAGAGTGCCGGAACCGCCCGGACGAGAGCCCTGGTCGCGAACTCGCGGATCGGTCGGCACGTTACCTGTTCATGGGTGACCGTCAGGGACAAGGTGAGGAATGAGGCTCGGACCGGACTGCCGGAGCCCGAGACCGCGGGCCAAGCCTGGAAGCCTCTGGAGCGTGTGGCTCTTCGGGCCGATCGCGCTCGCGGGAGTTATCGGGTCCGGCCTCCCGCAGACGGTCCGCACCGGAGGGCTCGAGGCCGCGTCCGATCCGGACCGGCTTGCCGCCGCTTACGAACGCGCGGCGGAGCTGCCGGCGTTGAGCAGTCTCATCGTCGCCCAGGGCGGCGACGTTATCGGCGAAGAGTACTTCAGGGGCATGCAGCCGAGCCGCCAGGTCAACATCAAATCGGCTTCCAAGAGCATCATCTCCGCCCTCGTCGGGATAGCTCTGGAGGAGGGCTACCTGGAGAGCCTGGACCAGACGCTGCCCGAGTTGCTTCCCGACCATTTTCCGGCGGGAGTGTCGTCAGAGCACAGAGAGATCACGCTCAGGCACCTCCTCACGATGACGTCCGGGCTGCAGACCACGAGCTTTCGGAACTACGGAAACTGGGTGGCGAGCCGGGATTGGGTACGCTCGGCGATCGACCGACCGATGGTGGATCGACCGGGAGGCCGGATGATCTACAGCACCGGCAACTCTCACCTCGTGTCCGCGATCCTCACCCGCTCCACCGGCATGAGCACGAAGGCGTTCGCTCAGCGCCACCTCTTC
>JAUWDL010000072.1 GCA_030608825.1 Gemmatimonadales bacterium | reverse complement strand
CTGGTCCGAGCCAACCTCCGTTTCGTCGTGTCCGTCGCGAAAAAGTACCAGAACCGAGGAATGCCCTTCTCGGACCTGATCCAGGAGGGGAACGTCGGTCTGGTGACTGCAGCCCGGAAGTTCGATCCTGACCAGGGCGTGAAGTTCATCAGCTACGCGGTCTGGTGGATCCGCCAGGCTATCCTCGCCGCGCTGGCGAAACAAAGCCGTGCAGTGCGCCTGCCGCTCAACCGGGCCACGGAGCTGGCCCGCGTCATCCGGGTGCGGGAGGACCTCAAGCAGAGTCTCAGCCGGGAGCCCAGCTCCGAAGAGATCGCCGAGATCGCGGAGCTGGACACCGCCACGGTCGAGATGCTCCAGTCGCTGAACGTCGCTGAGGTGAGGCTGGATGCTCCGGTGGGCACCGGTGACGACAATCAGCTCGTGGACCGGTTCCTCGTCGACGAGTCGAGCACCGAGGAGTCGCTGGAGAACAAGCTGCTGAGGGAGCAGATCGCCAGGGCGCTCCAGGAGCTCAAGCCTCGGGATGCGCGCGTCGTTCGTCTCTACTACGGGCTTCAGGGAGAGCACGAGCACACGCTCGAGCAGATCGGCCAGCTGCTCGGAGTGACCAGGGAGCGTGTGCGGCAACTGCGGGATCGCGCCCTCAGAGAGCTCCGGAGCGGGTCCGCCAGTCAGGCCCTGAGGAGCTTTGCGGCCTGATTCAGGCCGCCATCACTCGGCCAACCGTCAGCCCGAGATCGCTTCGGTCAGCAGCTCGAGTGTCGGACACTCGGGTGGCTCCGTCCACATGAATCGCCGCTCGGTCAGGCTCAAACGGCTGCGCCAATCTTCCGGAGCGCGGCTCGCCGAGAGCCCCTCGTTCGATCCGCGGACCGCTTTGACGAAATCGAAGCGGGAGCCGTTCAGCTTGAGCCACTCAAGGTAGGCGAACGCCTCCTTGCCCTCGGCGGTGCCGTAGGTGCGCACCTCGCGCCACACCGGCAGATAGCCCCGTGTCGGATCGCGACGCGCCAGAAAGAAAAGTGACGCGGCGTCGCCCCGTGGAGGTCCGGGCGCGAGGCTGTCATTGATCAGGTAGGTGGCCGCCATCTCCAGCAGCGTGTCGGGGCCGGCCACGGCCTCCAGTGCCATCCGCTGGGCCAGGAAAGGTCGAGCCACGCCCTCCGCCCGCAGCAGTTGCTCGGCCAACACGGGTCCGAAGGTGACCATGCGGTTGGACGGCCGCCGATCGATCGCCCGACCGATACGCACGGGAGAGAGCTCGAGCGGCACGGCGAATCCGATTTCGGGGACGGAGATCCCGGGCGGAAGGATGGCCTGAACGCTGGCGACGGAGAGGCAGTTCGCCCTGTCGGACGCCGGCTCTCCGACGACGACGCTGCCGATTCGCTTCCCGCCGACGACCAGCGCCAACTCCCTTCCGGCCGGCAAGAACGCCCGCTCGAACCGCTCCGTGAACTCTTCCGGCATCGGTGTGGGGAACTCCAGCGGCGCCAGGCTGTCTCCGGCTATCCGTGCGATCGCTGCCAGGTGCCCCTGACCGGCGCCACCCAGGCGGACCAGATAGAGAAGCGGCGCTTCCGGTAAAGGGGCCGGGGCCGGCTCGCCCTCCTCGGCCGCCGGTTCGGGCTCGGGCGGCGAGGGATCCTCGAACGCCAATCGTCCGCCGCCCCACTGTACCTCGCACGCCGCGCTCGCCAGGAGGAGGGCCAGGGCGGGGAGAGCCAGGCGGAGAACCTGGGCCGTGGGCCGTTTGGGCATTCCGATCATCGAGGCTCGCATCCGGGTT
The DNA here is from genome assembly GCA_030608825.1 of Gemmatimonadales bacterium. GTDB lineage: Bacteria > Gemmatimonadota > Gemmatimonadetes > Palauibacterales > Palauibacteraceae. The sequence continues at coordinate 5,034 of JAUWDL010000072.1, read as the reverse complement.
GGTCTCTTTCAGCGGCGACGGCGGCAAGGTAGGTGTCGAACGAGCGACGCGGCAACAAGACCCGGGCGGAGCTTTGGTGTGCTGTCGCTGGCGTCTCTGAAGCGGATTAAGTTAGCTGAGGAGAGAGGGACGAGTTGACGAAGACCGCGATATACAACCATCCCGCTTGCGCCCGGCACGACACCGGCTGGCGCCATCCGGAGCATCAAGGCCGGCTGCGCGCCGTGACGAGCGAGCTCGAGAAGGCGCTGCCCTCGCTCTCACCCGACGCCGAGCACGTGCTCGGCTCGCCGGTCGAGGACGCCCTCCTGGAGCTCGCCCACACGCCGGAGCACGTGCGGAACGTGCGGAGCGCGGCCGACGCCGCTCTCGCCGAGGGACGCCTCGTGAGCCTGGATCCCGATACCGTCGTCTCGGGGGCGTCCTGGGAAGCCGCGACCGCCGCCGTGGGCTGTCTCGTCGAGGCGGTCGATGCGGTCACGGGAGGACGGTACGCCAACGCTTTCTGCATGGTCCGCCCGCCGGGACACCACGCCACGGCGAGCCGGGCGATGGGATTCTGCCTCTTCAACTCGGTCGCGGTCGCGGCTCGTCACGCGCTGGAATCCCGCCTGGCCTCGCGCGTCCTGATCGTGGATTGGGACGTCCACCACGGGAACGGGACTCAGGAGATCTTCTACCGCGACCCCGACGTCTTCTACCTCTCCATGCACCAGAGCCCCTTCTATCCGGGCACGGGGGCACGGGATGAGACGGGAGAGGGTCCGGGAGAGGGAACGACGCTCAATCTCCCCCTGCCTCCGGGTCTGCCGCCCGAGCAGTACGTCGACCAGATGCTCGCCGGGATCGAGCAGGCCGCTGCCTTCGATCCGGGGCTCGTCCTGATCTCTGCGGGCTTCGATGCCGCCGCCGGAGACCCTCTCGGGGGCTTCACGCTTCGTGAGGAGCACTTCTGCCGGCTGACGTCGGAGCTGGAAAGACTGACACGCTCGAGTGCCGGGGGGCGCCTCGTATCCGCGCTCGAGGGGGGGTACAATCCGAAGGAGTTGGGCCGCAACGTCGTAGCCCACATCGAGGCGCTTACCCAGGTGCGCGCCGGACGGGCGCGCCGACCAGAGCAACAAGAGACGGAGGATGCCGGGGTATGAAGGTTCGTCTGCCGCAGGGCTTCGCGGAGGCCGCCGCCACGGAGCTGAAGCGGAACGCGATCGACGGCTGGCTATTGTTCGACCTGGAGGGTCGGAACCGAGTCATGTGCGAGCTGCTGGGGCTCGGCGATGGGCCTTCGAGGAGGATCTTCCTGCTCCTGCGGCCCGGCGCCAGGCCCGCCGCGCTCGCACACAAGATCGAGATGGATCCGTGGAGCGACTGGGAGGGCGAGCTCGAGGCGTACGTCGGCTGGGAGGAGATGGAAGACGCTCTCCGGAGGCTGCTGGCGGGCTGCGACGTCGTGGCGATGGAGGTCTCCGAGCGGGACGCCGTGCCCTTCGTCGACCAGGTGCCAGCGGGCGTCGTGGAGCTCATCGAGAGCCTCGGCCTGAGGGTCGTGAGCTCGGCTCCGCTCATCTCGGGGACGTACGCGCAGTGGGGGGACCACGGGTACGAGACGCACACGCTGGCCGGGGCGCGGCTCGGGGCGATCGCAGAGACGGCATTTCACCGCGCCCTCAAGGCGGCGGATGCGGGGCTCGGAATGACCGAGCACGACCTGACCGAGTGGATTCTATCGGAGATCGCCTCGGCCGGTCTGGCCGAGGGAGGAACGATAGTGGGGACGGGCCCGAACAGCGCGAGCCCGCACTACGAGCCCGTGGCCGGCGAGTCGGCGGTTCTCGAGGCCGGCGGCGTCCTTCTCATCGACCTCTGGGGAAGAGTCGAGGACGATCCGGACGCGGTCTTCGCAGACCAGACCTGGATGGGCGTGCTCGGAGCCGAGGGGCCGCCGGGCTTCGACGAGGCCTGGGAAGCGGTGCGTGCTGCACGCGACGGCGCCGTGGACTTTATTCGGGACCGAGCCGGCGCCGGGGAGCGACTGACAGGCGCCGAGGTGGACATCGTGTCGCGGCAGATCCTGGAGGAAGCGGGCTTCGGAGAGTTCCTGCAGCACCGCCTCGGGCACGGCATGGACAGGGCGCTCCACGGCTTCGGCCCCAATCTGGATTCGGTGGAGACGAGGGAGGATCGGGAGCTCATCCCCGGCATTGGCTTCTCCGTGGAGCCGGGAGTCTACCTGCAGGGCCGCTTCGGGATCAGGTCCGAGATCAACGTCTTCATGCGATCCGATGGCCCTGACGTTACGACCCGGGGCGTCCAATCGGAGCCCTGGCGCGGGTGAGTCAGGCCCGCCGACCCGTCAGGATCCGGAGTAGTCCTTGAGACTCAGCTGGGAGAAGCTGCGGCTGGAGCTTGAGTATCCCTTCACGATCAGCCGATCGACCCGGGAGGGCGAGACGGTCGTCTGGGTCCGTATCGAGGCCGAAGGCCTGGAGGGCTGGGGGGAGGCCGACCCGTCGGCCTTCTACGGGGAGAGCGCGGAGACCGTCGTCGACGCCCTCGAGGCCTACCGCTCCGTGATCGAGGGTGTGGAGGAGCCGGTCGGCCCCGAGTCGATCGAGCGGCTGGAGCGCACACTGGAAGCTCGACTGAGCGGCAACGGCTCCGCGAGGGCCGCGATCTCCGCCGCCCTTCACGATCTCCAGGGGAAGATCCTCGGGCGTCCGCTCTGGATGCTCTGGGGCCTCGAGCCCGCGGAAGCTCCGCTCAGTTCGTTCACGATCGGGATCGATGAGCCCGAGGTCGTGGCCGAGAAGGTCCGACGCGCACGCGAGTACCCGATCCTGAAGATCAAGGTGGGCACGGACCGAGACGAGGAGACCCTCGAGATCGTGCGTAGCGAAGCGCCAGAGGCGACCCTGCGGGTGGACGCGAACGCGGCTTGGAGCGCCGAAGAGGCCCTGGCTCGCCTCCCTCTCCTGGTGGACTACGGCGTCGAATTCGTCGAGCAACCGCTGCCCCCGACTGATCGCGAGGGGCTCCGAAAGGTGTTCGAGGGTTCGCCCCTGCCGATCATCCTCGACGAGTCGAGCATCGTTTCCTCGGACATCCCTGGGCTCGTGGGCCTCGCTCACGGCATAAACATCAAGCTGGCGAAATGCGGCGGTCCGAGAGAGGCCCTTCGGATGATCCACACGGCGCGTGCCTGCGGATTGAAAGTCATGCTCGGCTGCATGATCGAGAGCAGCCTCGGAATCGCTCCGGCGGCCCACCTCTCGCCGCTGGCGGACTACGCGGACCTGGACGGAGCCGCGCTGCTCAGGTCCGACCCGTTCGAGGGGCCGCACCTGGAGGGGGCCCGGATCGTCCTCGGCGACGAGCCGGGCTTGGGTGTCTCTCTACAAGAGTGACTCCGGGTCACGGTCGATCTCGATCCGCAGGTCGCCCGAGGGCTGCCCGTGGTGGACGGCCAGGTAGCGCAAAACGGATCCCAGCCGCCGCGGCCCGTCGGACTTGAGCAGGAAGTGCCACCTCCAGCGGCCCCTGAGCCGGTCGATGGGGCAGGGGGCGGGGCCTACCACGTCGACGCCGTCGAGAGAGCGCGACCGGATCAGACCCCTCGTCCAGTCGGCCAAGTGCCCGGCCAGGTCCGTCACCCGCGTCTCCGATCTTCCGGAGACGACGACGTTCGCCAGCCGGCGGTGCGGCGGGTAGCCGGGCTCGAGGCGGTCATCCAGCTCGCGCTCGGCGAAGCCCACGTAGTCGTGCTCGACGGCTGCCAGGAGGGCGAAGTGGCCCGGCCGTGATGTTTGGACGAGGACTTCGCCGGGCTCGGCGCCCCGTCCGGCTCTTCCCGCCACCTGCGAGAGAAGCTGGAACGTGCGCTCGCTCGCGCGGAAATCCGGCAGATTGAGGCCGACGTCCGCGTTGATGACCCCGACCAGAGTGACCTCCGGGAAGTCGAGTCCCTTCGCGATCATCTGGGTTCCGAGGAGGATGTCCACCTCTCGCTGACGCATTCGCTCGAGGATCCGGAAGTGCGACCACTTGGTGGCCGTCGTGTCCAGATCCATCCGCGCGATCCTGGCGGCCGGGAAGGTCTCGCCGAGCCGCTGCTCCACCTGCTCCGTGCCGATTCCCGAGTATGAGATGCGGGCCTCGCACTCATCGCAGTGAACCGGTGGCTGTTCCCGGAAGCTGCAGTGGTGGCAGATGATGCTGCGTTGCCGGCGATGATAGGTGAGCGAGACGTTGCAGTGCTCACAGCTCCAGACCTTTCCGCAGTTCTCGCACTGAACGAAAGTGGCGAAACCGCGCCGGTTCAGAAGCACGATGCACTGCTCGCCCTTGTCGAGGCGCGCTTCGATCGCCTCGCGCAGCGGGGCCGACAGCGCCGGCCCTCCGGGAGCGGGCGTCGCCGCTCCGCCGTTCGACCGCGGCGACTCTCCGGCGCGAATATCGATCAGCCGGACATCGGGGAGCGGGTGATCGGTAACCCGCTTCGGAAGCTCGAGGAGGGCGTATCGCCCCGAGCGCGCGTTACGCCAGCTCTCCAGGGAGGGGGTGGCAGACCCCAGCAGGCAGAGCGCGGCCTCCCGCTGGCATCGGACGGCGGCCACGGCCCTCGCGTGATACCGGGGCGTCTCCGATTGCTTGTAGCTACCCTCGTGCTCCTCGTCGAGGATGATCACCCCGAGATCGCGGATGGGCGCGAAGACCGCGGACCGCGCTCCGATCGCGATGCGCTTGCGCCCTTCCCGCAAGGCCTGCCATGCGTCGAGGCGCTCTCCGGCCGACAGCCGGGAATGCAACACAGCGACGGCGTCGCCGAAGGCGGCACGGAAGCGCTGAACGGTCTGGGGCGTGAGAGAGATCTCCGGCACGAGGAGGATTGCGCCCCGTCCGCTCTCGAGCGCTCTCTCGATCAGCCGAACGTACACCAGCGTCTTGCCGGAGCCGGTAACGCCTCTCAGAAGCGCCGACCCGGGTGCCGATCGCTCGAGCATGCCGGTCAGGAGTTCGATGACGCGAGCCTGCTCG
>JAUWDL010000108.1 GCA_030608825.1 Gemmatimonadales bacterium | reverse complement strand
TTCGAGCATCTGATGTTCAACGGGACGGAAAACTACAACGACGAGTATTTCGGGCCGTTCGAGCGGGCTGGCGCCACCGATATGAACGGGACCACGAATCCCGACCGGACCAACTACTTCGAGAACATCCCGACGCCGGCGCTGGACATGGCGTTGTGGATGGAGTCCGACCGCATGGGCCACCTGCTCGGTGCCGTCGATCAGGCGAAGCTGGACGAGCAACGCGGTGTCGTGCAGAACGAGAAACGGCAGGGCGAAAACCGGCCGTACGGCCCTGTGCGGCAGCTGATGACCGAGGCTACATATCCCAGCGACCACCCCTACTCGTGGACGACGATCGGCCTGATGGAGGACTTGGATGCCGCGTCGCTGGAGGACGTCCACGAGTGGTTCAAGACGCACTACGGTCCGAACAACGCGGTCATCGTCCTCGCGGGCGACATCGACGTCGAGACCGCCCGGGAGAAGGCCGAGAAGTACTTCGGCTGGATCCCCGCAGGGCCGCCCGTTCCCAAGCACCAGATCTGGGTGGCGAAGATGGAGGGGGAGAAGCGTCAGACCCTTCAGGACCGCGTGCCTCAAGCCCGCCTCTACATGGTCTGGAACATCCCGGAGTGGGCCTCCGCGGACGCCACCTACCTCGATCTCGTGACGGACGTGCTGGCGAGGGGGAAGACGTCCAGGCTCTACAAGCGGCTGGTCTACGACGATCAGATCGCGACCGATGTCTCGGCGTTCGTCCGGCTTCGCGAGATCGGCGGCCAGCTGGCGATCCAGGCTACGGCGCGCCCGGGTCAGGGTCTGGCCGAGGTGGAGGCTGCCGTGCGTGAGGAGGTCGCGCGGTTTCTCGAGGAAGGTCCGACGGAAGAGGAGATGGATCGGGTAAGGACGCAGTACCTGGCGGGCTTCATTCGCGGCGTTCAGCGCATCGGAGGCTTCGGCGGCAAGTCCGACGTGTTGGCTATCAGCGAGGTCTACGGCGGTGCCCCGGACTTCTACAAGACGCGGCTGGAGCGGGTGTCAGGCGCGACCGCGGCCGATCTGCTGGAGGCAAGCCGGAAGTGGCTCGACGATGGCGTGTACGTTCTGGAGGTCATGCCGTATCCGGAGTTCAAGGTGGCCGCGCAGGACGTCGATCGTACCGAGGTGCCAGGTCCGGGACCCGCCCCGGACGTGGCGTTTCCGGCAATTCAGCGGACGACGCTGTCGAACGGCATGGAGGTCGTGTTGGCCGAGCGGCATGCGCTGCCGTTGGTGAGCCTCGACCTCCTGGTCGATGCAGGGTTCGCGGCCGATCAGTTCAGCCTGCCGGGCTCGGCCGATCTGACGCTGGACATGATGGATGAGGGGACCGAGAGCATGTCCGCACTCGAGATCAGCGAGGCGTTGGCTTTGCTCGGCGCGCGGCTCTCCACGGGATCATCGCTCGACAACTCGAGCGTGTCCCTTTCGGCCTTGGCCGAGAACCTGGATGAGTCGCTCCAGATCTTCGCGGATGTGATCCTCAACCCGGCATTCCCCCAGGCCGACTTCGAGCGCCTTCAAAAGCTGCAGCTGGCCGCGATCCGGCGTGAGAAGATGCAGCCGTTTTCGATGGCGCTTCGAGTGCTGCCGGCCCTGATGTACGGCGACGGGCACGCGTACTCGAACCCGATGACCGGCTCGGGCACCGAGGAGTCGGTGTCCCGGATCACGCGCGACGAGCTCGTCGAGTTCCACTCGACCTGGTTCCGGCCCAACAACGCCGCGCTCGTCGTGGTCGGCGACGTGACGATGGACGAGCTCCTGCCCCGCCTGGAGGGGCTCTTCGGCGGTTGGCCCCGCGGCGACGTGCCCACGAAGAACATCGCCGTTGTTTCCGCCGAAGCCGCGCCGACGATCTACCTGATGGACCGGCCGGATGCGGCGCAGTCCGTGATCCTCGCCGGCCAGCTCATCGCGCCGAGAGACAATCCCGACGAGGTGGCCATCGAAACGATGAACAGCATCCTGGGCGGCACGTTCAGCTCGCGGATCAACATGAACCTGCGGGAGGACAAGGCCTGGTCTTATGGCGCACGCAGCATCGTCTTCGATACGAAAGCCCAGCGCCCACAGATCATCTTCGCTCCGGTTCAGACCGACAAGACCGCTGAGTCGCTGCAGGAGATCCTTACCGAGCTGGATGGGATTCGCGGGGCCCGGCCGATCGAGATCGAGGAGCTGACCAGGGTCCAGGAATCCGAGACCCGGAGCATGGCGGGCCGCTGGGAGACCAACGGCGAGGTCGAGGGGGGCATCGCGGAGATCGTGACGTACGGGCTGCCCGATGACTACTTCGACCGCTACGCGTCCGAGCTTCGCGCGCTCGGGCTGGAGGAGCTGGCCGAGGTCGCCCGGGGGACGATCGATCCGGGCCGATTCGTCTGGGTCGTTGTGGGAGATCGCGAGAAGGTGGAGGGGCCGATCCGCGAGCTCGGCCTCGGAACGATCCGCTTGATCGACGCGGACGGGCAGGTCATCGGTGAGGCGGCCGCCGCCAGGTAGCGCCGCGCCGAGTATGGGGCCCCCTTGAACTGCGCCCCCTTCGTCTAACGGAGGGGGCGCACTCGCACCTTGGCCCGCCATCCTGCCGCACGCCATCTTTCCCGGTGGAAGGTCCGAGGGGTAAGCACCGATGGTTGTGCTCAGATCCAGCGTAGCTCTCTACGTATCGCTGGCGGCGATCGCCGCCGCCGCGCCGTTTGCCGACTCCGGCGGCGCCGGCACCGGCCGGCCAGTCGAACCCGTATTCTTGGCAGCGCGCACGGCCCCGCACGCGCGTCCACCGGTTCCCGACACGCAGCTTGTGGACGGCCGAGCCGTCCTCGATGCGGCTCGAGGTGCCCAGAGGGTGTTCGAGCGCACCCGCCGCCGGAACCTCCCGTTTTGGAACGGACCCACGGGACGCTGCGACGAGATCGTCGGCCGGTTCTGCATCTGGCACGACAGCGACCCGTCCTGGAATCCCGGCCCTGAGAGCCCGCATGTGAAGGTGGCGCGGGACGAGTTGATCCAGCTCCTGGAACGCACCGCCCGCGCGGCGCCGGGGGAAGGGTGGATCGTCGGCCAGTGGATTCGCTACCTCGTGGAGGCGGGGCGTCCCGAGGAAGCGCGAACGGCTGCCGGGTCCTGCGCGGCAGAACGATGGTGGTGTCTCGCTCTCGCGGCCTACGCGCGGCACGCGCTGGGCGATTTTTCCGGCGCCGACGAGGTCTACGAGACGGCTCTTCGGGCCATGCCTTCCGAGGAGAATTGTCGCTGGAGAGACCTCTCGCACATCCTCGACGGTGAGGCCCTGGACGACTACGAGGAGCTGGACTGCATCGAGCGGGAGCCTTTCGAGACACGTGCCTGGTGGCTGGCCGATCCCCTGCTCATGGTGCCCGGGAACGAGCGACGAACGGAGCACTTCTCCCGCAACGTGTTGAACCGGCTGCAGCGTGGCGCCGACTCTCCCTACGGCGTCCACTGGGGGCCCGATCTGGAGGAGCTGCTGGTCCGCTACGGCTGGCCCGTACGCGGGTCACGGCGCCGCGAGCCGGTCTACTCGCCGGGCCGGCGCCGGCCGTCGATAAGCGGCCACGACCCCGACAGAAGCTTCCGCTTCTTTCCGCCCTCCGAGCTGATCTCCGAGTTTACCACGCTCGAGGTGGCCTGGGAGCTCGAGCCCCGACGTCCCCGGGAGGAGTACCAGCCACATTACGCCGTCGCTTTCGACGGGCGTGAGCAGGGCTTCGATCATCAGCTCGCCGTCTTCCGGCGCGGAGGCTCGGCGCTGCTGGTCGGCGCGTACGAATGGGTCAGCGACTCCCTCCCACCCGAGACACCGCTCCGTGTCGCTCTGGTCTACAGCCCCGAGCAGGGCCGGCCCGAGGTAGCCGTCTCCGAAGGCGCCCCGCGCCGCGGAGTGCTGACGACGCGGACGCGCGCCGAGCCCGGGATCCTGGGCATCGAGGCGCTTGCCGACTCCGCCGGACGTGCGGCCCGGGTGCGGGTAGGCAGACGGCTCTGGGCGGCAACGGATCGGCCCGCACTTTCCGACATCATCCTGCTCGAGCCCGGTGTTGGCGAGGCGGCGCCCGGCACACTCGAGGAGGCGCTCCGTTTCGTGCGCCCCTCCACGACGGTGCGGGGCGGCGATCGCATCGGGCTGTTGTGGGAGTTGTACGGCGTCGCCGAGCGTACGCCGCTCGAAGTGGAGGTCTCGCTGACCAAGCCCGACAAGGGCTTCTTCCGCAGGGCGGCGGAATGGCTCGGGTTGGCGAAGGAAGACGATTCCACCGTAAGCCTGGAGTGGCGCGAGCAGATGGGCGGAGGTTCCGGACCGGCGTCGCGATACCTGGAGCTCCAGATCCCGGATCTCGCGGAAGGTCGATACGTTCTGAGTGCGTCGGTTCGGCTGGCCGAGGGGACCGAGCTGACGTCCGCGCGCGTCCTGACGGTGCAGGAACGCTAGTCACGCGTCCCGCCGTCGCGGAACCCCACCGCCGGGATTCCGCCATCGCGGCCGCGGGCATGTGCAAGCCCGGGCCGCAAGAACGTCCTCATGGTCGGAAGGCCGCGAGGCAGCCCGGTTCGCCGGGCCGACAACGAATCATTCGAGAGCTCACGGCCGAGGTGGCATGCCGACGGACTGGGCGGCTTTGTACGAATCGATGTACAGCGATCTGGTGCGCTTCCTTTACCGGAAGGTGTGGGACGCGCAGCGAGCGGAGGATCTCGCCCAGGAGACGTTCGTGAGGGCGCTCCGGCACGATCCCGAGAAGCCGCGTGCCTGGGTTTTCACCGTGGCATCCAACCTCGCGCGCGACGAGGCACGAACAGCCATGAGACATCGCCGACACCTGAAGCTGATCCGGGCGGAGATGGAGGCCGATCCGCCCGCCTCGCCGGCGCCCTCGGAGAGCGTGGAGCGGGAGGAGCGTTCGGCGGCCGTACGGCTGGCGCTGGACGCGCTCAGCGAGCGGGACCGGGAGGTTCTCCTGCTCTGGGACGGCGGGCTCAGCTACGTGGAGATCTCGGAGCAGACCGGACTCTCGGCGGGGGCCGTCGGCACGACGCTCTCCCGGGCCCGAAACCGGCTCGTGACGGCTTACAAGGAGCAAGAGCAGCGAAATGTCGCATCTGACTGACGGGCAGCTACACGCCTACCTGGATGGGAGCGTCGAGGCGCTGGACGGCGCCGCGCTCGTCGAGGCACGCTCGCACATCGCCGCATGCGACGATTGCAGCGCTCGACTCGAGGCAGCGCGCCTGGTGCGAGATGAGGCGGTGTCTCTGTTGGGCACGGCGGCGCCGTCTTCGTTCTCCCCGCCGCCCTTTGAAGAGCTGGAGCGTCGCGCCGCTCGCGTAGATCCCGTTCATGACCCCGCCGGCGAGCCGACGAGCGGAAGGAGTTCGGTGAGCCGAAGGAATGCCCTGGGCGGTCGCGTTTTTCGGTGGCCGGGATCGCTGGCATGGGCCGCTTCGCTGACGGTCGCGCTCACGGCCGGCTGGCTGGCCCGCGGCACGGTCGGCAGCGGGATAATGGCGGATCGGGCCGCCGATCGGGACGCTGCGGAGTCGCTCGAAGGGTCCGTCGGCGGCGAGGGAGGTGACGATGAGGGGGGCTTCCGTGGCGTGGTGCTCCACTCGACCGAGTCTCCGTCCGAGCTGGAAGAAAGCCGGAACGCTCAGGCCGCGCCTCCGGCCGACGCTCAGGCCGCACCTCCGCCCGAGCTCTTCGCCCGAGAGGCGACAGAGCTCCAGAAGGGCGCGGATCGCCGGCGGGGAGACAGGGTGGCGATGGACGAAGT
>JAUWDL010000148.1 GCA_030608825.1 Gemmatimonadales bacterium | reverse complement strand
TCCCGCCGAGGTCGTGACCGCCACAGAGGAGCGATATGTGGAGGCGTATCTCCGCCTGACGGGGCGAGAACTGCCCTCCTTCGAGGTTTCGTGAACATGCCGGCCAACCAGTTGAGCTTCCGAGTCGAGATCCGGGTGACTCCCAGGGAGGGCATCGTCGACCCGGAGGGCCAAACGATCGCGCGGGCGCTCGAAGACCTCGGGTATCGGGGTGTGAGCCGCGTCGGATCCGGCCGGCTGCTGAAGCTCGAGCTGCAGGCGCCCAGTGGCGAGGATGCGCGGGATCTGGTGACGCGGATGTGCGAGGAGCTGATCGCCAACCCGGTGATCGAGCGGTACGAGGTGCAGATCCGGTCTCCGGAGACCGCGTCGCCGTGAAGATCGGAATCGTTCGGTTTCCCGGCTCCAACTGCGACCAGGATTGCCACCGCGCCGTCGACGAGGGAGTCGGCGCCGAAGCGGCCTATCTGTGGCACAAGTCTCACGACCTGGAGGGGTGCCAGGCGATCCTCCTGCCCGGCGGCTTCTCGTACGGAGACCACCTCCGGGCTGGCGCGATCGCACGCTTCAGCCCGATCATGCGCGAGGTGATCGCCTTCGCTCGAGACGGCGGGCCGGTGCTGGGAATCTGCAACGGTTTCCAGGTCCTCTGTGAGGCGGGCCTCTTGCCCGGCGCCCTCGTCCGAAACGACTCGCTGCGCTTTCGCTCCCACCCTGTCCGGGTTCGGGTCGAGCAGACCGACACCCCCTTCACCTCGGAGTACGAGGAGGGAGACGTGCTCCGGATGCCAATCGCGCACGGCGAGGGCCAGTACGTCGCCGATCAGTCGGTGATCGACGCGCTCGAGAGTGAGCGGCGGGTGATCTTCCGTTACGTGGACGAGCTGGGACAGCGCACCGAAGAAGCCAACCCCAACGGCTCGGTCCGGAACATCGCGGGCATCTGCGACGAGGGTCGTCGGGTCGTCGGTCTCATGCCTCACCCGGAGCGGGTGGTCTCGAAGCTTCTCGGCACGGACGGCCTCGGCGTCTTTCACTCCCTGATCGGGTCTCTTCAAGCGACGGGCGACGGCACGACCACGCAGACGACGAGAGCCGGCGACGGGCCCGCCGCGCAGGCCGCGGAAGCACCCGCCACGCACGCCCCGGGCGTCGCGGAAGCGAGCGCGCCTTGAGCGGGTCGGCCACCCGGGCACCGGTGATCGAGATCACGCCGGAGCTGGTCGCCGATCACGGTCTCTCGCCCGACGAGTACGAGCAGATCCTCGAGATCCTCGGACGCGAGCCCACATTCCCCGAGTTGGGCGTCTTCAGCGCCATGTGGTCGGAGCACTGCGGCTACAAGAACTCACGCCCGCACCTCGAGACCCTTCCCACGGAAGGACCCCTCGTGGTCCAGGGGCCCGGAGAGAACGCGGGCGTGATCGACGCGGGCGACGGCTGGGGCGTGGCCTTCAAGATCGAATCCCACAACCACCCGTCGGCCGTCGAGCCCTATCAGGGGGCGGCGACCGGATCGGGAGGGATCCTCCGGGACGTCTTCACGATGGGCGCACGCCCGATCGCGATCCTAGACAGCCTACACTTCGGATCGCTCGATTCGCCGCGCTCCCGTTACCTGCTCGACGGCGTGGTGCGCGGCGTGGGCGACTACGGGAACTGCGTCGGCGTCCCGACCGTGGGGGGCGAGGCGATCTTCGACCCCTCCTACGAGCGGAACCCGATCATCAACGTGATGTGCATCGGGATCCTGCGTCTCGACGACCTGATGCGCGGGAAGGCCGAAGGGGTGGGCAACGCGGTCATGGCCGTCGGCGCCAGGACCGGTCGCGACGGCATTCACGGCGCCACCTTCGCCTCGGTGGAGCTCGACGAGGGCTCCGACAGCCGGCCCCAGGTTCAGGTGGGCGACCCGTTCACCGAGAAGCTCCTGCTGGAGGCCAGCCTCGAGCTCATCGGGCGCGACCTGCTGGTGGGGATCCAGGATATGGGCGCCGCGGGCCTGACCTCGAGCGGAACCGAGATGGCGGCGCGCAGCGGCTCCGGCATCGACATCGACGTCGCCCTGGTCCCGGTGAGGGAGCAGGGCATGACTCCGTACGAGATCCTCCTCTCCGAGTCGCAGGAGCGCATGCTCCTCGTAGCCAAGCCCGGGTGCGAGAGCTCGGTGGCGGACGTGCTCTCGAAGTGGGACCTGGAGGCGGCGGTCGTGGGCCGGGTCACGGACGACGGCTTCTTTCGGGTCCGGGACGGCGGAGAGGTGGTGGTCGAGATACCGGTGCAACCACTCGTCAACGAGTGTCCGACATACACGAGGGAGGGGGTCGAGGACCCGGAGGTGCGCAGGCTGCGGGAACTGGACATCGCGGAGTACTCCGCTCCGATCTCCGACCAGGAGGCCGCGGACGCTCTGCTGACGTTGCTGGACTCCCCGTCGCTCGCCTCGTGCCGCTGGATCTACGAGCAGTACGATACGACGGTCGGGACGAACACGGTGGTCGGCCCGGGATCGGACGCGGCGGTGCTGCGGCTGGCTGATTCCGGACGCGGCATCGCCGCTTCCCTGGATTGCAACGGGCGTTACGTCTACCTGGAGCCGCGTCGCGGAGCGAAGATCGCCATGGCGGAAGCCGCGAGAAACGTGGCCTGCAGCGGCGCTCGTCCGGTCGCCATCACCAACTGCCTGAACTTCGGGAATCCCCTCAAGCCGGGCACGTACTATCACTTCGCCGAAGCCGTGGCCGGCCTGGGAGAAGGATGCCGGGCTCTCTCGACGCCCGTCACCGGGGGAAACGTCTCCTTCTACAACGAGACGCCGGACGGGGCGGTCTACCCGACGCCCGTCATCGGGATGATCGGGCTGCTCGAGCATCTGGACCGGGTGGTCCCCTCCTGCTTCCGGACGCCCGGGAGCACTGTCGTGCTCGTCGGGGAGACCGGAGATGAGCTCGGAGCCAGCGAGTACCTGGCGGCCTGCCATGGCGTGGTGGGCGGGGCTCCTCCGCAGATCGACCTGGAGGAAGCGCGGAGGCTCGTCGACTTTCTGGTCGAGGCCGCGGAGCGTCGTCTCGTCCTCTCGGCGCACGACTGTGCGGAGGGAGGCCTCGCCGTGGCGCTGGCCGAATGCTCGCTCGGCGGCCCGGACGGACCGCTGGCCGTCGAAGCCGAGCTTCGGACCGACGTACCGGCCGCAGCGGCCCTGTACGGCGAGTCGCAGTCCCGGGTCGTGCTGAGCTGCGATCCCGAGACGGTGGAGGAAATCGTGGCGCTGGCCGCCGAACGCGGGCTGCCCGTGGCGGTGATCGGAAGCGTGGGCCCACCCGACGGTCGCTTCCGCCTCGCCGCGGCCGGGGTGCAGATCGATCTGGAGCTGGACCGTATCCACGACGTATACCGATCGGCTCTCCCGAGACGGATGGAGAAGCAAGCCGGCCTGACGACGTGATGACCCCCGACTACGATCCCGACCGACCCCGTGAGAAGTGCGGCGTGTTCGCGATCAGCGGCACTCCGGCGGCGGCGGAGCTCGCCTTCATGGGGCTCTACGCGCTGCAGCACCGCGGCCAGGAGTCCGCCGGGATCGTCTCGATCGACGAGCTCGGCACCGCCCGGAGCCACCGGGATATGGGGCTGGTCGCCGACGTGTTTGACGAGGACCGCCTCGCCGGCCTCGTCGGCTCCACGGCGATCGGGCACGTCCGTTACTCGACCTCGGGCGGCTCGGAGCTGCGCAACTGCCAGCCCGTGCTGGTGGAGTACCGGCACGGATCGATGGCTCTCGCCCACAACGGGAACATCACGAACGGGCTGGAGCTCCGGCACCGCCTTTCCGAGGAGGGCGCGATCTTCCAGACCGACTCGGACTCCGAGGTCGTGATCCACCTGATCGCTCGCTCGCGTCGGGAAGAGGAGCAACAGCAAGTCGACGATGCCCTCTCCCAGCTCGTCGGTGCCTTCTCGCTGGTTCTGAGCGTCGGCAAGACCATCTACGCGGCCCGTGACTCGCGCGGCTTCCGGCCTCTGGTGCTGGGAAGGCTGGGGGAGGCGATCATCGTCTGCTCGGAGACGTGTGCGCTGGACCTCATCGGCGCCGAGTACATGCGCGAGGTGAAACCCGGCGAGGTGTTGCGCATCCGGGACGGTCAGATGGAGAACCTCCGTCCGCTGCCACCCGCCTCGCCGGCACCCTGCCTGTTCGAGCTCGTCTATTTCGCGCGGCCCGACTCCCGCGTCTGGGGTTGCTCCGTGGACGGAGCCCGAAGGGCGTTCGGCCGGCAGCTAGCGCGGGAGCATCCGGCGGAAGCCGACTGCGTCTTCGCCGTGCCGGATTCCTCCAACTCGGCCGCGCTCGGCTACTCCGAGGAATCCGGAATCGCCTTCGAGCTCGCGCTGATTCGGAACCACTACGTGGGACGGACGTTCATCTACCCGACGCAGGCCGGCCGCGATTTCCGCGTTCGAGTCAAGTACAACGCGGTTACCGAGTTGATCGCCGGCAAACGGGCTGTCGTCGTGGACGACTCTCTGGTCCGCGGCACGACGAGCAAGGGTCTGGTGGCGATGCTCCGGGAGGCGGGAGCGCGGGAGATCCACTTCCGCGTCGCCTCTCCACCGATCCGCCACCCCTGCTACTACGGGATCGACATGCCTACGCGCGCCGAGCTCCTCGGCTCGGAGCACTCGATCGAGGAGATCCGCGAGCACCTGGGTGTGGACTCGCTCGGCTATCTGTCCCTGGAAGGGCTGCAGTCGTCCGTCGAGGAGTTCGGACCGTTCTGCACAGCGTGCTGGACA
>JAUWDL010000073.1 GCA_030608825.1 Gemmatimonadales bacterium | reverse complement strand
GGCCCCTCGAGGCCGCGAGCCGCTGCCGGCATACCTCGAGCGCCACCAGATCCCGACGCTCGTCGGAGCCGACACGAGAGCGATCACCCGACACATCCGGGAGGCTGGGGCCATGCGCGCGGGCATCTTCCCGGCAGCCCTCGATGAAGCCGAAGCCCTCTCCCGCGTGATCGCGGAGCCACCGATGACCGGGAGGGATCTCGCCACGGCCGTATCCGCACCGGAGCCGTACAGGCTCCAGCACCCGGATGCGCAGGGCTGTGTCGTCTGCCTCGACTACGGGGTGAAGCAGCGGTCGCTGGATCTGATTCGCGAGGCTGGCTACTCCGTTCTCGTGACCCCTGCCGCCACGTCGACTCATGAGCTGCTCGACGCTCGTCCGGCCGGAGTCTTCGTCTCCAACGGACCGGGAGACCCCGAGGCGGTCCCGGGTGCCGCGGAAAAGGTCAGGGCCCTCTCCGATGCCGGCCTCCCGATCTTCGGCATCTGCCTCGGGCTCCAGCTGGTGGCCCGCGCGTTCGGTGGCCGGACCTACAAGCTTCCATACGGACATCGAGGCGGGAACCACCCGGTGAAGAATCTCGATACCGGAGGGGTCGAGATCACCTCTCAAAACCACGGTTTCGCCGTGCACGCGACCGGCGACGTGCTCGACGATGCCCCGGATCTCCGCGTCACCCACCTGAACTTGAACGACGGCACGGTCGAAGGAATCGCCCACATCTCCCGACCCGTTTTCGCCGTCCAGTACCATCCCGAATCGGCGCCCGGTCCGCACGACAGCCGATATCTGTTCGATCAGTTCATCTCCGCGATGCACACAACTGCAAGCACGGCAACTGGTTGACAGCTTTCCCCCTCAGAGACTAGCTTTACTCGGAAGGGCCTTCTCGGGCCACACGGTCGCCCACACCCGGCGCGTGAAGAATGGCCGATCAGACGCGCAGAGCCGCACTACTGAGCATCGGGCTGTTACTGATGGTGTTCGCGGGCGGGCTGTACCTCTCGTCCAGGACGCTGCTCGGCAGATCCCTCCTTCCGTTCGGTGGTGGAAGCGTGGGCATTCTACCGATCGGGGGCGTGATCTACCCGGATCGCTCCTTCGGCCGGGATCTCGTGGCACTCCGCGATCGGAGCGAAGTCAAGGCGTTCGTTCTCGAGATCCGCTCGCCCGGTGGGAGCGTCGGTGCCTCGCAGGACCTCTTCGGCCAGGTGAAACGGCTCCGAGAAGAGGACGATCGCCCGGTCATCGCCTGGATCGGCGATGTAGGCGCATCCGGCGGCTATTACGTGGCGCTGGGCGCCGACAGCATCTTCGCGCTTCCGGGCAGCATGACCGGCTCCATCGGCGTGATCATGCAGCTTCCCTATGCCGAAGAGCTCATGAAGAAGGTCGGGATCGGCATAGAGGTCGTGAAGAGCGGGGAGTACAAGGACATGGGCTCCGTGGCACGCAGCCTGTCCCCCGGAGAACGGGCGATCCTCGAAGAGCTTGTGAACGACGTGTACGAGCAGTTCGTCCAGGCCGTCGTGGAGAATCGGCACCTCTCGCGGGAAGAGGTGCTTCGGGTGGCGGATGGTCGAGTCCTCTCCGGGGAGCGAGCGGCCGAGGTAGGACTCGTGGACGGGATCGCCACGCTGCAGGAGGCGATCGACCGCGCGGGTAGCATGGCGGGACTGGGTGAGAACCCGTCGACCGTGCGACCCCGCGAACGCAAGGTCGGCCTGTTCGACCTCGTCAATGGGATCGCAGAGAGCAAGCTGCGAGGGTGGCTGCCGTGGCTGGCTCAGCCTACGACCACGGGGCCGCAGCTTCTTTATCTTTGGAGGTAGCGGGCAGCTCGGGCAGGAGGCGGAGGAAACCAGCCAACTAGGCGGAGGGAGAACAGATGACGAAGGCGGATCTGGTGGAGCAGGTCTACGAAGCGATCGGACCGGGGGTCACCAAGAAGGATTGCGCCGCCATCATCGACGCTTTCTTGAAGGCGGTGAAGCAGTCCCTGGCCGGCGGCGAGCACATCGAGATCCGTGGCTTTGGCACCTTCAAGGTGCGGCGCCGGAAGCCGCGATTGGCCCGAAACCCCCGCACGGGTGACCCGGTCCACGTGCCGTCTCGGGCCGTGCCGGTGTTCAAGCCATCCCGGCTGTTCAAGGAAGAAGTGGCGGAGGCGGCCGATCGTCCCGCGCCACCTCCACGTGAGGAGCCTCCTCCGCCGCCGGCGTGGAGCGGAGGAGGGAGCTGGGGCACGGACAAGCCGACGTACTAGTTAGTGTACTAGCGGGGGGGTCAAATACCTTCGAGGTACCTGGATACTCGATCCAGGCCTTCCCGCAGCGACTCCTCGTCCACGGCGAAGTTCAGCCTAAGATAGCCGGGCGAGCCGAACGGTTCGCCCGGCAAGCACGCCACGCCTGCCTCCAGGAGCTCCTCGGCGATCCTCGCCGAAGGTCTGTCATCCGTCACTTTGGCGAAGAGGTAGATGCCGCCCTCGGGCAGCCGGACTTCGATCGACGGGATGCCGTTGAGCACCTCGCAGCCCAACCGCCGGTTGCGGTCGAGGACCCGAACGAACTCCGCGACCGCCGCCTCACGCTCCTCCGTCCGGGAGAGCGCCGCCGTTGCCGCGTACTGCGAAGGTACCGCGGCTCCGGATGTGGTCTGGCTCTGGAGATCCGAGGCCTTGCGGATGATCTCCACCGGGCCTTCGGCGAACCCGATCCGCCATCCCGTCATGGCGAACGCCTTCGACACTCCGTCCAACAGGATCACGTGCTCGGGCCGATCTTCGACATCGTAGACGGACGGCGCGGCCGAACCCGTATAGGAGAGCCGCCGGTAGATCTCATCGGAGAGCAGCCAAACCCCGTGTCGGCCGCACCAGTGGACCAGCTCCTCCACGAGCTCGGCCGGATAGACGGCACCGGTGGGGTTGCTCGGGCTATTGATGACCAGGCCTCGTGTTCGGTCGCTTCTCGCGCTCTCGAGCGCTTCGACGGAAACCAGGAAGCCATCCTCCCACGACGTAGGAACCAGAACCGGTGTCGCCCCGGTGAGGGCCACGGCGGTTTCGTATGTCGGCCACGTGGGCGTCGGGACGAGGATCTCGTCCCCTGGACCGAACAGGCAGTAGAGGCAGTTGAACAGCGCCTGCTTCACCCCCGCACTGATCAGGATCCGCGACGGGTCGGCCGGCGCGTGAGCGGTGGTCTCCTCCAGGTAGGCCGCGGCCGCCGACCTCAGCTCCGGAATCCCCGGGGTCGGTGGATACTTGGTCCGGCCTTCTTCGATCGCCCGTATCCCGGCTTGAGAGGCGTACTCCGGCGTCGGGAAAGCCAGCTCACCGGCGGTCAGATCCACGATTGACTTGCCAGTCGCCTTCAACTCGCGTGCTCGCGCCGCGAACCCAAGGGTGGCGGACGGCTTCAGGACGTCGACGTTGGACGAGAATTGCACGGGATCTCGGCTCGCAAGCACCCTTTCGTTCATTCGGCGGGGTGCGATCAGACGCAAATTGTAGGGGTCTCGAGCATGCGCTACCTTGAGACCGCGACGAGGCGGCCAGAGGGGAGTCGTAACACCCGCGCCGCCTGTTCGGGATTCTACCTGCCCCGGCGACGGGGCGTCAAGGAGCCGAAACGAGACGGGCATGACAGCTGAAACGACTACGAACTTGCCGCCCGATCAGGTGCTCGCGGCAGCCAAGCGCTTCTTCACGGGTGGAGAGGCGGTACACTCGACGTGGGTCGAGACGGAGAGCTCCACCCACGTGAGCTTCGCGACGTTCCGCAGCAACATCGTGGTGTCGGCCGTCCCCGACTCGGGTTCGGCCGGTGCGACGAAGGTCCGTGCCTCATCGCTGCGTGACGCCGGAGCCGTCGGGAGATTCCTCACTTTCCTCTCGACGGCCTCCGAGGGACCTGCATCGGACGCACCGTCGTGACGGTCACGATCCTCCTGTTCGCCGTTTATCGCGAGCTGGCCAATACGGCGTCCTTGGACCTGGAGCTGCCGGCTGAGGCGACCGTCCGCGACGCCATGGACCGTCTCCGGTCGCTGCCCGGCCTCGGATGCCTGCCGGCCGAGCCGACCGTGGCGGTCAACCGAGAGTACTCCTCGCTGGAACGAGACCTGAGGCCGGGCGACGAGATCGCCCTCATCCCAGCGGTGGCAGGCGGATGAGGATGGCCCCCGAGGCCGGCGGAGCTCGGGTGATCGGCCGCCTGAGCGACGACCCGATTCGGGTCGAGGAGCTGCTGAGGGCCGGGTCCAGTGCGGACGGTGCCGTCACCGTCTTCGTCGGCCGCGTCCGCGATCACAACCACGGTCGCCCGGTGATACGGCTGCACTACGAGGCCTACGGGGAGATGGCCGAGCGCGAGCTCGCGGCCATCCTCGATGAGACCGCCGGCCGCTGGACCCTCAGCCACCTGGAGGCTGTGCACCGGACCGGGACGTTGGAGCTGGGAGAGCTCAGCGTGGCGATCGTGGTGGCCGCGCCGCACAGGGCCACCGCGTATGAGGCGTCGCGCCACGTCATCGAGGAGATCAAGAGAAGGCTGCCGATCTGGAAGCGGGAGGAGTACGCGGATGGCGAGACCGAGTGGGTAGGTCCCGCTCCCTCGGAGGCATGATGCTCGACCAGTTCGGCCGCCGGATCGACTACCTCCGGATCTCCGTGACGGATAAGTGTAATCTCCGCTGCACCTACTGCATGCCCGTCGGTGGCCTGGAGTGGATCCCGAAGCCGGAGCTGCTCACCTACGAGGAGATCGCCGAGGTCGTGCGACAGATGGCGGGGGTCGGCCTGACCCGCGTCCGACTCACCGGCGGCGAGCCACTTATCCGCCGAGACCTTCCGAAGCTGGTGGAGATGATCGCGGCGGTCCCCCAGATCCGCGATATTGCGCTCTCGACGAACGCCATCCTTCTGCCCGAGAGCGCCGAGGAGCTCAAGGCAGCCGGCGTTCAGCGGATCAACGTCAGCCTCGACACGCTCAGACCCGATCGGTTCGAGGAGATCGCCCGCCGGCCAAGGCGTTTCTTCGATGACACGCTCGATGGATTGGCGGCGGCCGAGGGTGCCGGCTTCTCGCCGATCAAGATCAACACGGTGATGCTGCGGGGGCTCAACGACGACGAGTTCGCCGCGTTCGCGGCTTTGACGCGAACGCGGCCATGGCATGTGCGCTTTATCGAGCTGATGCCGGTGGGGGAGAACCTCCACCTCGCGGATCGGTTCATCTCGGCCGATGAGATGCTGGAGCGCGTGGCCGAGCTCGGCGGCCTGGAGCCCGTGAGCGGGCCGATCGGCAACGGCCCGGCACGCTACTTCCAATACGGAGATGCACCGGGCACGGTCGGGGTGATCACGCCGTTGTCGCATAACTACTGCGACCGGTGCAACCGCGTGAGGCTGACCGCGGATGGGCAGCTTCGCACGTGCCTGTTCGGCTCGCACCAGGTCGACCTCAAGACGCCGCTGCGCACGCACGGAAACGTGCTGGATGCCGTGGGAAGGGCGCTACAGGATAAACAGGAGCGCCACTGGTTGCAGATAGGGACGGACACCGGCAGCGGTGGCCTCGCCGCCCTGAGTCAGGTAGGCGGATGAGGGCCCGCGAGGCAGCGAGACCGAAGGGAACGCGATGACCTACGAAGAGAGACAGCGCTACCGGGAGCTGCGCGAGGAGCTGGAGGCCCTCAAGCAGGAGCTTGCCGACGACGATCCGGCGGCGCCGCTCACGCGTGCCGAGGCCCGGAGGATCCTGAGGCTCGTCGAGGTCGCTCTCGAGAGCGTCAGCCCGGAGCGCGTCGACCACCTGATGGAGCTCATCGCGGGCGAGGTCATGCGGCGAGTCGGAGGCATGCCGACCCCGCTCTAGGAGCCACTGCTACAGGGGTCACTCGAGAACCGAAACCCGCCCGCTCCCGACATTGCGCGCGCCGCCGCGTCGGCGATAGCTTTTTCCTGCCAACGGTCCACATCTCACGACCCTCCAGGACTCACCGAAGCCCCTCGACGGCCGCAAGCAAAAGAGAGGCGCGCGTGGAGAAGATAACGGTAGTCGGCGCCGGACATGTCGGCGCCTCGGTAGCTCAGCGGATCGCGGAACGCGAGCTGGCCCGCGAAGTTCTCCTGGTCGACATTGTCGATGGGCTCCCTCAGGGGAAGGGCCTGGACCAGTGGGAGTCGGCTCCCGTCGAGGGTTTCGACACCCGCGTGCGTGGTCTGGCGTCCTACGAGGAGACGGCCGGGTCGGGCGCCTACATCGTCACGGCAGGTCTGGCGCGGACGCCGGGCATGAGCCGCTCCGACCTCGTGACGAAGAACGCCGTGATCATCGCGGGTATCGCGCGAGAGATCGCGACCTACAGCCCCGACGCGATCATCCTGATGGTGACGAACCCTCTCGATGTCATGTCCTTCGTGGCCATGCAAACCACCGGCTTCCCTCGCGAGCGGGTGATCGGGATGGCCGGCGTGCTGGACACGGCCCGCTTCCGAAGCTTCATCGCTCTCGAGCTGGACGTGAGCGTCGAGGACGTTCAGGCGCTCGTTCTGGGAGGTCACGGCGACAGCATGGTGCCGCTCGTGAGCTCGGTGTCGGTCGGCGGGATTCCGCTCGACCAACTCATGGAGCCGGATCGCATCGAGGCGCTGGTGGACCGGACCCGAAAGGGCGGCGGCGAGATCGTCGCGCTGCTGAAGACCGGAAGCGCCTACTACGCTCCCTCTTCGGCGGTCACTCAGATGTGCGAGTCGATCGTGCGCGACAAGAAGCG